>JANNQQ010000255.1:0-5170 GCA_031400835.1 Actinomycetes bacterium
ATTCGTCACCGAGAGATCCTCCTGACCGAGGAGACGCTGACCGAGGGATTCGATGAGTGGATCGCTGACATGGATCTTCCGTCGGCGAATCCAACCTGGATAGCTGTTTCGCGCATCGCTGCCGCAGTCGCCGCTGACGGAAACAAGGTCTTGCTCGGGGGCGATGGCGCCGACGAGCTCTTCGGTGGCTACAACCGATGGATGACGTACCTCCGCTTCTACGACCGATACTGGGGTCGCATCCCGGCGGTCGGGCGTCGGGTGATCGGCGTAGGGGCACGTCCCTTCGCACGAGGTCTTGCCGGTGATATGGCCCGCCGGGCGCGTGACGGAGGCGAGTTGTTCGTGGGTAGCAGGCCGTTCCACGATGACGATCTCGGACGGTACCTGGGGCCTGTAACGCGGGAAGCAGCGCGCCAGAGCGCTCCAGAGTCTCATATAGAAGCGCTTCGCAAGCAGTTCGACACTCGACAGCCGGGAGGGGATCAGCTCGCGTGGATGTCGTACGTCGCGCTCAAGACGGATCTTGTCGAGGACTACCTCGTCCGTCTCGACACGATGGGCATGCGGCATTCGGTCGAGGGCCGCGTGCCGCTCCTGGACGTCGACCTCGTCAAGCTCGCATTTTCGCTGTCCCAGAGGGAAAAGGTGGGGTCACACTACGAGCAGAAGGCGCTCTATCGCGAGGCCGTCTCATCGTTTCTGCCGACCTACATCACCGACCGTCCCAAGCAGGGCTTCTGTCCACCGGTCGCCGATTGGGCTGCAACCGTGCTTCGATCACGCATCGGGGACAGGTCGCCGCTTGTCGATCAAGGCTTGATCTCGCAGGACGCTGTCGGCGCTCTTGCTCGCAGCAGATCGGTGAAGGCTTCGTTCGCGCTCTGGGCCCTCGGTACGTTGTCCGTCTGGTCTGAGAACAATCTCTGATGACAAGCTCGTCGCGACAAAGAGCGCTGCGGCTCGTCTATCTTGCGCCCGCTGACATCCAAGTGGCACGGGTTGATCGGCAGGCGATCGTGTACTTCTGCTCCGCTCTGGCGCGGGCAGGGGTGTCCGTCGAGCTGGTTGCGTTGGGCGTGCGCCTCGCCGCAGCGGAGCAACATCGGCCAGCGAATCCTCTCGAGCTCTATGGCGTCCAAACGGGTTTCGCGGTCGAGATTGTCCCGACCGGACTCAACCAGGACAGCTCGTCGTGGAGGGTCGGACTCTCGAGGGTATGGGCTTACACGTGGGCCGCGAAGCGGAGGCTCCGCGGTCGGCGAGACGGCGAACATCTCGTCTTCTACTTGAAGAACTACGCCCCGGTCGTCGTCCTGCTTGCGTTGCGACGGTTCTCGCCATTTTCGATCTTCTTCGAAGCCCACACGCCTCCACGCTCCGCTCTGCATCGCTTCATTCTTCGCCGTGTCGACGGGGTAATCGCGAACTCGTATGCCCTGGCGCGAGATCTGGATGGAGTCATCGATCGGGTCCTCCCGACGCATCAGGGAGTAGACCTAGGCGCGTACGAACAAGCTGACGACAGGGATGCGCTCCGCCGGCGCCTGGGTTTGCCCCCCGATCGCAAGCTCGCGGTCTACACGGGGAAGATCTACTTCCCCTACGAGGAAGTCGAGCACATTGTCCGGGCCGCCGCGTTCCCGTTGAGCGCCGACACGCTCTTTGTGCTCGTCGGAGGGCGTGAGGATCATGTGGAGCTGTGGCGTGAGGAGATCGCTCGCCGCGATGTGA
Organism: Actinomycetes bacterium; assembly: GCA_031400835.1. Lineage (GTDB taxonomy): Bacteria > Actinomycetota > Thermoleophilia > Gaiellales > Gaiellaceae > Gaiella. Next base: position 1,735 of record JANNQQ010000255.1, read on the forward strand.
CGAACGTGGAGTTCAGAGGGTTCGTCGCTCCGAGCGATGTGCACGAGTACCAACTGGCGGCCGATGTCCTGCTGCTCTACTACCCCACTGGTATTGCGTTGAACGCCTACAGATCCCCGGGGAAGCTCTTCAACTACATGGCCTCGCGCGTCCCGATTGTCGCCGTCGATCTTCCGGTGCTCCGCGAGGTACTCGGGGATCCTCCGGCGGCGGTTCTTGTCGCGGCCAACTCCCCACCTGAGCTGGCCGAAGCGATACAGGGGGTATTGCACGATCCGTCTGTTGCCTCGGAGATCGCGGGAAGAGCGCGAGAACGCGTCGAGGAGTTCACGTGGGACAGACGGGCCGAGCGAGTTCTCGGGTTCATCGAGGCAAACAGGCGGGGGATAGCACCTTCTCCCGAACGACTAGGACACCAGTAGATGACGACGGGCCTGCCAGCAGACGGGGACAGCGAGCGGCGTGCGGTCATCAATGTTGCGGTGATCGCGTTCGATGGCGAGGAGAATCCGTCGACACGATTGAGAATCCTGCAATACATCAAGGCTCTCGAGAGGGACGGATTCGAGTTTTCGACGTTCTTTGTTTCGCAGTACGGCCCTCGCAGAGACCGATCTGATTCCAAACGCGTGCTTGGACTCGTCGCTGACGCAGACGTCGTGTTCGTTCAGCGAGTCCTCTCGAAGTCCGTGCTTCGCATCCTCAAGCGGGCTGGGAAGCCGGTGATCTTCGACTTCGATGATGCGCTGCACTACATTCGCCAGTCGCAGTACCCAGCCGCCGTCACCCCCAAAGGCGTGACCGATCGACTTCGAAATGCCTATCGCACGGTGACGCGTGGGAGCCGCTACTACAGCGGGCGCAAGAAGCGCCTCGACGAGATGCTCGGAGTCGCCACAACGGTCATCGCCGGTAACGAGTGGCTCGTCGGCGAACTCGGGCTTGAGTCAGATCGAACTATCGTCGTACCGACCTCTGTGTGGGTGAGTGAAGCCCAGGTCAAGGTGCACGAGCAGTCTCGACCAATCACGCTTGGTTGGATCGGCGTTCGAAGCAATCTCTACCACCTGGAGCTCCTCGGGGGGGCTTTCCGCGAGCTTCGCAGGCGCTACGGGGAAGCCATCGAACTCAAAGTTGTCTCCAGCGTCCCAATCAACACTGCCCTCGTCACCCGGTTTGAGCCGTGGTCGCTAGATGCGGAAGACGCGGCGGTGGTCAGCTTCGACATCGGACTCATGCCACTCCAGGACGACCCATTCTCAAGAGGGAAATGCGCCTTCAAGGCCATTCAGTGCATGTCGCACGGTGTGCCTGTCATCGCCTCCCCCGTTGGGGCGAACGCAACACTGATTGAGCACGGCAGTACTGGCTGGCTCGCCGCGAGCACAGATGATTGGGTCGAAGGGATCTCAATGCTTGTTGAGGATGTCGGTAAACGTGCACAGATGGGCCGATGCGCCCGACAGGCGATTGAAAGGCGCTACTCCGCTGAACAGGTAACGGCACTCCTCGCTGATGTTCTACGTTGTGCAGCCGCCTGAGGCGACGACGGGCCGATCTAACGCCGGACCAACGACCTGATGAGCGAGCGGTCGCGGGCATCGATCGCGCCTACGACGATCGCCGTGCCGACGTAGGCCAGCAACGTGGCTATGCACAGCAAGGAGATGGTCAGCAGGCTTGTCGCGAACTGCCGAACCACGAGCATGGCGGGCCACAGGATCGCAGCCGCAAGTAGGGGTCTCAGGATGGCCGAACGAAGGAGCTTGCCGAGTCCGATCGGGAAAACTCGCTTGTGGACGTAGACGAGCATCGGCGGGACAATGACAACGGCATTCGCCAGAACTGCCCATGCCGCGCCCTGGAATCCGATCGCGGGCACGAGCGTCAATACCAGGACCAGGTTCGTGACGGCAGCCACCAGGCCGAAGGTCGTCGACACGCGAATGTGGCCCGTGGCATCGAGGACCACGGCCGGAACGGTCGTCATCGAGAACAGCAGGTTCGCCACCGCAAGGATCATCAAGACACGTGAGCTGTTGATTGCGAACTCCTCATTCAGCCAATAGCGCATGATCTGGTGCGCGTAAATGAACAGGATCGATGACATCGGAATTGCGACAAGCATGGAGAGCTTCATCGCTCGGAGATAGAGCTCTTCAGCTCGACGGTCGTCACGTTGACCTGCCAACGCGCTCGCTGCCGGGAAGACGGCTGTGCCGACGTTTCCGACCAGGCCGCTGATCCGCTGGCTCAGCGAGAGCGGAATGGAGTAGTACGCGACGGCTGCGATCGGTGCGAAGGCACCGACGACGAGCCTGTCGAGCTGGAAGACGATCTGGGTGGACGCACGCTGGACTGCCTTCAAGGCACCGAAGCGCAGGAGCAGTCGCAGTTCAGTCCGGCAGATTCGAGGCCGAAAAGACACATCGGGCAGGAGTGTCCGCGTCTTCCGGTAGAAGCTGACTGCCGTGACAATGGTGATCGCGAGATTCGCGGCCAGCACCGCGATCAGGCCATATCCGAGGGCAAGCACGACGACGGTTGACCCGATGCCGATCGTCCCGAAGATGATGGTGCGAACGGCAACGACCTCAAACCGTTGAAGTGCGACGGGAACAACCGAGAACGTTTGAGCCGGGAGATTCACCATGAAGCCCAGCGCGGCGAAGTAGAACGCCACCTTGGCGATATCCGTCTCGGACGAAGGGAGTGTCAGAACGTGGTCGACGAGCAACGACGAGAGCGCGGCTATGGCGCCCCCACCGAACGCGCCGAGGAGGAGGTACAGCCCAGAGCCCGTCCGCAGGAACCGCTCTACAGCCTTTCGATCCCCAACGGCGTCGTACTCTGCGATGTACTTGACGAGGGCTGAGCCGATACCGAGGTCGAGGAAGGAGAAATAGCCCATCACCATGCTGACGATTACGTAGAGTCCGTAGACGTCCACGCCGAGGTTCAGGACGATGTAGGGGGTCGTGACGATCGCGAGCGCCGCGAACCAGAATTGGCTGGCGAAGTTGAGACCGACATTGCGGGCGACTCGGGCGCCCTTTCCGACTCCGCTGCGCCGCGCGTGCCCTTCGGCGGCTGGGTCGTCGACGGAATCGGCCATACGTCGGGTCAGTCCGGCGACCGAAGCGTGGACGATCCATGACGCTGGAGAACCGATCGAAGGCGATCGATCTTCTTGGATCCAAGAGAGGCGTCGTGTGAGAGAACCCCAGCGAGTTGGCGGTAGTCGATACGTCGTCGTGTCTGGATTTGGCTTCGCCTTCGGATCATCGTGGGTGTCAGCCGGATAGCCTGGACGGTTGCAGCGAGCGTCTGCTTGCGGTGGCCGTCGCGGAACGCTCGGTAGAACCGTCGTGCGACGATGAACGCGATGGCGGGTGCGTGGCGCGCGAGGTGCTGGCCGGGAAAATTCTTCAAAGCG
>JANNQQ010000256.1:0-4160 GCA_031400835.1 Actinomycetes bacterium
AGGCAACTTGAACGGTGCCTCGATGCGCTTGCGGCGCAAGAGTGTGTCTTCCCGTTCGAGGTCACCATCGTCGACGACGGCAGTCCGTTGCCCGTAGCGGCGACTCCACGCAATGGCCTCGATCTGCATGTCGTCCGGATCTCACGGTCAGGGCCTGCAGCGGCCAGGAGGTCTCCCTCGGAGGAGGCCACCCCGACATTTCTGGCCGCTGCAGGCCCCGACCGTGGGATCCGCACGACCTGCAGATCGAGGCCATTGCGTGGAGTCGCCGCTACGGGCAACGGACTGCCGTCATCGACGATGGTGACCTCGAACGGGAAGACACACTCTTGCGCCGCAAGCGCATCGAGGCACCGTTCAAGTTGCCTGGGCCGGCCGTGGGTCGGGATCACGACCGTGACATACGGGTGCGTCATGGCTGGGAAGGCATCGCAACGAGCCGTTCGCCGTCGATTGCGAGCGCGAGTGCGTTTCGGCCCGCGACGAGGTCGGGCATCCAGTCGCTCACTGACCCCCTGCATGCGTTGACGAAGGTGCCCAATGCGGCGTCGTAGGAGGTCTCGCGTTTGATCCGTCGGAGCTGGCGATCGAGGGTAATTGTGCCGCCTGAACCGACGATCTCGATCGTGTCCGTAGGCGGCCCACAGCTTGACGCCGCGATCGATACGGGAACGCCTGATTCGGAGCAAAGTGTGATCACCACCGTGTCGTGGTGTCGGCGTACGGAGTGCGCAACGCAGCCGTTGACCTCAAGATGCTCGCCGAGAAGATGCCCAGCAAGATCGATGTGGTGGATCCCTTGATCCATGAGCGCGCTGCCGCCTGAGCCGAGCTCAGTCTTCCACGCTGGCACGACGGGAGAGTCGACGACGAAGACGCTGCGCAGCATCACGATCTCCCCAATCTCTCCGTTTTCAAGTCGCCGATGGGCTCGGCGAACGTCGTCGCGGAAACGGAAGTTGAAGCCGGTCATCCCAACTGTGGCCGCGGTGCGCCAGGCCTGGATCACACGGTCGGCAGCAGTGAGTTCCGTCGCGATGGGCTTCTCGACGTAGACATGGAGCCCCGCAGCGAGGGCAGTGAGTGTGGCGTCCGCGTGGAGTGGGGAGGGGAGGCACAGAACCGCCGCTTCGACACCGCGTGCAGCAAGTCCATCGGCGATGTTGTCGAACGCTGCCGCCCGCCGGGTACCTTGTCGCGCCTGGTCGGCTGCGGACGGATCAGGGTCGATAACGGCCACGACCTCGGCGTCTCTCAAGCGCGACAGCGCCGGCAGGTGCACGTTCCGCGCGATGCGTCCACACCCGATAATCGCGATCCCAAGCCGATCCTTCATGCGACCATTGAACCGCAATCATTCGCTGCCCGACGAAGCTCCGAAGCGGCATGTCGAGAGGGCGGCGATACTTGCACCATGAACGACTCGGAGCGGGAGTCGCTCCTTCGCTACGCAGAGGAACTCGAGCGACGGGATCACGCGCTTGCAGTCTCGCTCGATGAGCTTGCCGCGTTGACGGATGAGGTGCACGCGTTGCGTCTCTGCGCCGTCGAAGTAGTTGCGACGCTCGTCCGGCTACCCGCTGATCTCGAAGCTGTGCGCGCGGAGGAGCGGGAAGCTGAGGCTTCGTTCGTTGCTGCGACAGCTGCACGACGAGAGGCGGAGGACCATGCAGCGAAGCTCGAGGTCGCCAAACGGCCGAGCCAGGTCGAGCTCGAACGCGTCCGACGCGATCTCAAGCGCGCGCACGAGGAGGCGCACGATGCGACGGTACGACGCGAGCGCGTTCGCGCTCGGATGGCCGCTCTTCATGACGAGCAGGTCGCCGTGCAGGCGGAGTCCGAGGGTCTCGTCGTTGCCGCACGGTCACTTGCAGCCCGTTTGCAGACAGCGCCGCGCGTCACCGATGCGGGAAAGACGAAGCCGGGGACGAGCGTCACCGACCTCGACGAGTGGGGCGCCCGAGCCCGAGCCGCGCTCTTCGTTGCACACAGCACGCATGCCTCAGAGCGCGAGCGGCTGGTGTTCGAAGCCAACGCGCTCGGGGTATCGATGTTTGGCGAGGAAGTCGGCACGATCAGCGTCTCACTGGTACGCAAGCGTCTCGAGCAACTGAGCTAGCGACTCAAGGAAATCGATCGGTCGCCCGGTCGAGATCGAGCGTGCCGTTGTTCCGACAATCGCCGGGGAGCTGATACTCGAGTCGGATTAACGAACGATCGGCGAGCGCGAGGAGGTACCGCTCGCGCATGAGTCGCGCAGCGGTGTCGCGTTCAAGGCCAAGCCGTTGACCGAGCGCAACCCCCTCCTGTAGCGCAAGGCATTCAGTGACGCCTTCGCGCCGCTCGCCGCTGAGATGCACGGCCTCATGCGCGAGTACGAGGAGCGCCTCCGCCGAGCGATCGCCGCGAATCGACCCACCGGTGAGAAGGTCGTGGAGATCCCGGCAGATGGCGGGCCGGAGGTACGTGAGCTGTCGCTGAGGGAACGCCACCCCGAGGGCGTCGCTCCGCACGCCAGCAAAGCCGTACTCCGTGCATTCGAGCCGCACCGGGAGGCCGGCAATGACGACGGCCTCTCGCTGGAGCCGTGCCTGTGTCGATGCTCTTTCGGTTGGTGCCAGGGCCTCCCAGGTCGCGACGTGATCGTCGCGCGCAGCGACGATCACGACTGCCACGAGCGCCGCGAGCCCTAGCAGCATCGGCAGCCGGTTCCGCCACGTACGGCGTGGGCGAGAGACAGGAGGTTCAAAGTGAACGCCAAGCTCGTCCACTACGAGCTCGCCCCAACCGAGGTCGGCATCCTCCTTCCCCGGAGCCGGGCCCCGCGTCTCGCTTGGTCCCCGTTCGCGCAACGCGCGGATGAGATACTCGCCCTCGAGCATGACCAACGCCGCGATCGGCACAAGTGCTGGGATGTGCGTACGGAGCGTGTCGGAGAACAGCCATCCGAGGACGGCGAGAAGCAGCACGATGCGGGGTGCGAACCGGGGTTTGTCACCACTGCTCATCACGGGACGTTAGAGGTCGCGTAGGATCGCCAGTCTCATGCTCGATCCGCTCTCACGTTGGAAGGCGCTTGGACTTCCGGATAAGCCCGAATACGCGGGACTGCTCACGTATTCGGGCCTGCCCTACACCGAGGATCCGGCGGAGCTTGAAGGCGTCGACGTCGCCGTTGTCGGCGCGCCAACCGACGATCTCACCTCGGACAGACCCGGGACGAGGTTCGGCCCCAGAGCGATCCGCGCGGCGAGCTGCACGTCCGGGCCGCACCTTGAGGCGGGGGTCGACTGGAGCGAGGAGCTCAAGGTCGTGGACTTCGGCGACGCACCGGTGGTTCCAGCCGATCCGGTGTGGACGCATCGCGCGATCGAGACGACGGTGCAACAGATCCTCAGCGCGGGCTCGCTGCCCGTGATCCTCGGCGGCGATCATTCGATCACCGAACCGAACGTTCGCGCCGCGGCCGCCGTCCATGGCCCTGTGGGTCTCGTCCACTTCGATACCCACACGGACACAGGTGAGGAGGTCTTTGGCGTCGAGGTTTCGCACGGGACACCGATGTACCGCCTTGTCCGCGACGGCTACGTCGATCCGCGCCGGTACGTGCAGATCGGGCTGCGAGGCTATTGGCCGGGTGAGAAGGAGTTCGCCTGGCAGGCCGAGCAGGGCATTACGAGCCTGTTCATGCACGATGTGCGCGACCGCGGGATCCGTGAGATCGTCGAGCAGACCGTCTCCATCGTCGGTGATGGTCCAACATTTCTGACCGTCGATGTCGACGTCCTCGACCCGGCCTTTGCGCCGGGAACGGGGACACCCGAGCCTGGTGGGATGACCTCCGCCGATCTGCTCTGGGCTTGCAGAACGCTTGCGGCGCGATTGCGGCTTGTGGGGATGGATGTCGTTGAGGTGATCCCGACGACGGTTGGCTCAGCAGATCTCACCGCGCTCGTCGCCGAGCGGGTCGTCAGGGAGACGCTCACCGGGCTCGCAATGCGGCGACGGCAGGAGCGCGTCCACACCCTCACTCAACCCACATCAAGCCTCTAGATAGCCGAAGGTCGCGCGATCGCCTCAGGGGAGAGGCTGAGTTGCCGCTTTGGAACGACGGTGTAGTTGCGGCAGTTGTCCCGCGTGAGTGAGGGGAAGCCGGTCAG
>JANNQQ010000257.1:0-2829 GCA_031400835.1 Actinomycetes bacterium
GCTTCGCGAACCTTCGCGATCGGCTCAACGACGCCGTCTGCGATCGTGAAGATCGGCTTCACGTTGAGCAACGTTCCGGCAAGTGCCTGTCCCTTGCCGATCCGACCACCCTTTTGCAGGCACTCAAGCGTCGCGACTGTAAAGACGACGCCGTTGACACGCTTGAATCGCTCGATGAGCTGCTCGATCTCCTCATCCGTCGTCCCGGCATCGAGTCGTCGCTCGATCGCGAGCGCCAGCATTGCGTTTACAAGCGACGCAGTCTCGGTGTCGACGACCCTGACCCGATCTCCGCCCACGAGCTCGGCTGCAAGGCAGGCCGACTGGTACGTGCCGGAGAGTTTCGACGTGACCTGTAGCGACCAGATTCGCTCGAACCCCAGACCGGCAAGCTCCTGGAAGCAGTCGGCAAAGTCCTGGGGCGTGGGCTGGCGCGTCGTCGGGAGCGTTTGCGCAACAGCGAGCCTCTCGTAGAACTCCGCAGGCGCAATATCGACCCCGTCGCGAAAGCTCTCGTCGCCGAAGAGGACGTACAGCGGAACGACACGCATGTTTGCGAACCGTTCGCGGGCCTCGGGAAAATCCGAGGTCGAGTCGAGCACAATCGCAGTGTTCTCCCTGGTCAGCTCCATGGCCGGTGAGATTACCCCCGTAGCTCCGCAGCGGCGCGAACCGCGCCCGCGAGATCGTCGACTGACACGCCCTTTTCAATCATCGCCACTGCACCAGCGGCAAGCACTGCATCGCATTCCTCCGGGCTCGCCTCTGCTGTGAGGCACACGACCGCGACGTCGGGATGCTCCTTGCGAAGGGCCGCCGCCGCCGCGGCGCCATCGAGGTCCGGGAGCCGGAAATCGAGAAGCGCGACGTCGGGCGATACCGCCCCTACAAGCACGAGAGCCTCTGCCGCGGTCGCGACAGCGCCTACGACTTCTATGTCCGCCTGCATCGAAAGAAGAAGCTCCAGGGACGAGCGGTAGACCTCGTTGTCCTCGATGAGCACGACGCGAACCGGTCTGCTCAAGGCTCCGACCACAGCAGCAGAGGGTAGTGAGGCTGCCCGCCCTCATGCACCTCCACGTCGACCCCTGGATGCAACGCAGCCAACCGACCCCGGATCTCTTCAAGATCAGGCCCGCCCTCTCCGACGAGAGCTCCGAGGATCGAGCGCCCGTCACCGACAAGCGAGTCGACGACGCAGTCGACCACCCGATCGAAATCCGACTCGCTCGCCACCGCGCGGCCATCGACGAGACCAAGCCATTCACCCTCGACGACCTCCACCCCATCCAGCGAGACGTTGCGAGACGCCGTGGTCACCTCACCTGTACGCACGGTTGCAATCGCCTCTTCCATCCGCTCGACGTTCGACTCGGCAGGCTCATCGGCGACGTACTCGAACGCTGCGCGGAGTCCCTCCTGCACGGAGCGCGTGGAGATCACCTTGACCTGCTTGTTCGGGACCAGCTCGGCCGCCTGTTCGGAGCTAAGGATCACGTTGCCGTTATTCGGTAGGACAATCACGCTGGTGGCGGGTGCCGACTGGATCGCGTTTGCGATGTCGCCTGCCGAGGGATTCATCGTCTGTCCACCTTCAACGACTCGGGTTGCGCCGAGGTTCTCGAAGAGCCTTCTCGTCCCACGTCCCGGTGCGACAACAACCAGGGCTGTCTCAAGCGTTGGGATGCCACTGAGAGAGTCCTCCCCACCGGCCGCGAGACGCTGGGAGCGCTGCTCAGTTTGGCGGTGCATGTTCGCGATCTCGATGCCTTCGATCGTGCCCACACGGGTTGCCAGGGTCAGCGCCGCCCCAGGATCATCGGTATGGACATGCACCTTGAGCAGCTCTTGCCCGCCGACCACGAGCAATGAGTCGCCGAGCTTGTCGAGCTGTGCCTCGAGCTGCGAGGAGTCGAGCGCCTCGCCCTCGATGAGGAACACGGTGCAGTAGCGGAACTCCGACAGCTCCTGATGGATTGCATCCAGGCCAAGCTCCGTCGACTCGACCTCGCTGCTCGGAGCCTCTTCTCCTGTTATGCCGGCTGTGAGGCCACGGACGATCTCGAGCAGACCGGCACCACCCGCATCGACGACCCCTGCGTCGCGAAGCACGGAGAGAAGCTCAGGCGTGCGCGCGACGGCTTGCTCGCCACGCTGAATGACGCGGCGGAGCAGCTCCTCCCTCGGAAGAGTGCGGACTCCGGGCTTTTCGGCCTCCTCGGCCATTTCGCGGATGACGGTGAGCATCGTCCCCTCGACCGGGCGGCGGACCGCGCGATACGCACTGTCGCTCGCGCTCCGGAAGGCAGCAGCGAGGGCGGGGCCGTCAATCACATCATGTTCGCCAAGGACATCCGCAAAACCCCGGACGATCTGGCTGAAGATAACCCCCGAGTTGCCGCAGGCCCCGCGAAGCGCAGCGTCAGAGAGCTCCTTTGCTACCGCAGCAGCGCCCGTTGCATCCGAACGCTCGAGCGCCTCGACGATCGCACGAACGGTGAGGGTGAGATTCGTTCCGGTATCGCCATCTGGCACGGGATACACGTTGAGATCGTTGATGCGCTGCCGACTCGCTTCAAGCCACGCCAGAGAGGACGAGGCGAGCTCGCGCGCGCGGACGACATCGATCACGACTTGCGCGCCCCGTCGATGTGAACGGTGACCGCTGCGACAGGCAAACCAGTGATTCGGCCGACCTCATAGCTCACGCGCGAGCGGACGGTCGACGCGATCTCAGCAAGCTTCAGCCCGTACTCGACGACGACCTTGACATCGATCTCAAGACCCCCGTCAGTGCGCTTGATCGTGACGCCGTCAGTGAGCTTCGTT
>JANNQQ010000258.1:0-7397 GCA_031400835.1 Actinomycetes bacterium
TGGCGGGCATCGCCTCCGCAAGAAGCGCGAGCTTCGCCGACACCCGTTCGTCAAGCGTTGCACCCCAAAGCGCGTTCCACCGGCCTCCGCCGAACTCTAGATGGGGGTGAACAAGGCCCTCGGTGACCGATCTGCGTGCAAGGGCGATCGTTGCGAGTACAAGCTCTGCCGACACGCCATACGGCAGGTCAGGCAGCGCAGATTCGATCGTCAGGAGCTCTGTCAGACCTACCTTGCGCGCAATTGCGTCCTTGCCGAGATGGTCGAGATCGCCAAAGGCGGGCACCCCGAGGCTCACGCCTGCGTCGCTGATGGCACCGTCCGGTCCACGTTCGAAGACGAGTGCGGAAACGTCCTCCTGCCAGAGCATCTCGAGCGTCGGGCCGGTGACAGGCGGCGGGAGGAGGGTGGTCTCGGGTGCGGACAAGAACCCCTCAGGATAGGTGTAGCGGGGGTTCTGCCCGCGGGACACCCGCGAGCGTCGAACTCAATGAGCACCGTGTTGTCTGGCTGAGCCGTTCATTCGTCGCAGGTCGCCACGACACGTTCGTTTCCGAGCTCCCTGCGGTCGCGCATCGCGGTGAGCTATCGCACGCAGCAGCGAGGTCATCGTGCTCGATCCTCTACCCTCGATGGGTGTCTTCGCCGCCGTTTGTCGATGTGCACTCGCACGTCGTTCCATCGGGTGACGACGGCGCGGCGAGTGTCGAAGAGGGCCTGGAACTATGCGCGATCGCGGCCCGAGCAGGTACGCGAATCCTGTTCGCGACCCCGCACGTCCATGCACCCTGGGACTCATATCCCTGGTCGCCTTCGCGTGCGCGGCTCTATGCCGAGGCGTTTCTCGAGATGCAGGACGGCGCGCAGGAGCTTGGGCTTGACCTTCGTCGCGGGGCCGAGCTCTTCCCGAGCGAGGTGCTCCTACGTGACCCTGCCGAGTTCGTGCTTGAAGGAACGCGGGGTGTTCTTGTCGAGTTTCCAGGGTCGTGGCTCGATTTCCCGGGCCAGCTAGACCTCGTCGCCGAAGCGTCGGCGCGCATCAGCGCAGCCGGGCTCGTGCCGGTACTCGCCCACCCTGAGCGCTGTAGCGAGGTGCAGCTTGACCCTCGCGCTCTCGAGCGATTCGTCGAGAAGGGCTGGCTCCTGTGTCTCAACGGAGCATCTCTTCTGGGCGAGCACGGCGAGCCTGCGCACCGCACCGCCTGGGACATCCTGGAGGCCGGACTGGTGCAGCTTGTTGCCTCCGATGGGCATCGAGGTCGACGGCCTCCGACCATGGACAACGCCTGGCGCGTGGTGTGCGAGCGATACGGCGGGGCGATAGCGACCCCTCTCTTCGACGGCTCCGCGCTGCCGTGGACATAGCCGCTGCCGTGCCTTCGTACGGCCGGACGGTTTCGCTTAGACCGGTGCGCCGATCTTGGCGGTCGCCTCGACCGCGAGATCCACGAACAGCCCAGCGGTGCAGGTGCGCAAGCGATCCCGATGCCAGGCGATCGCGATCGCCCGATGCGGTAGCCGTGTCTCGATAGATAAGGCCACGAGTGGCTTTCCGTCGGGTGTGGCGGCGATGCTCGGGACAAGAGCACAGCCCAAGCCGGCGACGACGTAGCCGTGCAAGGTCACTGTGTCGTCTACGCGATGCGCGAGACGCAGCGCGAGGCCGTGTCCTGCAAAGATGCTCTCTAGCCTCGTCAGGCCGGACACGCTCTTCAGCGCGATCAGTGGTACGTCTGCGACTTCCTCGAGCGTCAAGGGACGGCCGAGCTCAGCGTACGGATGCTCGTCCTGGACGAGTAGGACGTATGGGTCGTCGAACAGCCTGATCGCCTCGAGTGGCCCATCCGGGATCGGCATCTCCGCGAACGCGACGTCGAGATCGCCGCTCTCAAGTAACCCGAGCAACTCGCGATCGTCGTTCGACTGACGCACGTCGAAGTCGATCTCCCCCGGATCGGCGCCGATGTTTTGCAGGATGCGTGGGAGTACCGCTCCCGCGATGCTCTGAGAGGCACCGATCCTGAGTGAGCGTCCGACATCGTCTTCGTCGAGTGACTCGAGGTCACTCCGGGCAGCGGCGAGCCTGCTCATGATCGACTCGGCGTGCCCAAGAAGCAACTCACCGGCCCGCGTCAACGCCACGGGCCTCGAGCCGCCGGGGCGATCGAAGAGCCGTCGACCGACATATCGCTCGAGTGCGGCGACCTGCTGGCTGATTGCGGACTGCGCGTAGCCCAGCTTGAGCGCAGCTGCCCCGAAGGAACCCTCCTCCGAAACGGCCCGTAGCGCGGCCAGGTGGCGCACCTCGACCCCCAGCCAACGTTCGTGCTCCCTCGGATCAGGTGCGCCGCTCATCTGCTCCATTGTGGCGGCTAGCTGCATGAGTTGGCTTCTCTGACGAGGAGTCGCGGCAGCCGATGTCTGAACGATGTGCGGGTACCAGGCGCAGCTCTCGCCTGCGTGGCCATGAGAAGACGCCTCTGAGCTGCCTCAAATTCGTAGCGCGCGATGCGTTCGCGGTGGAGTTCGAGAGAAATGATGTGGTGCACGAATGCCTCCTGATCGGGTTCTGGGGACATACGCATGGTCGCTTCCACGACCCCTGCTACACCACAGCGGATCGCGATGCTTGCGATCAGGTTTCGTGATAGCCACGTGCGCTCCAAGCGCGTCGGAACCGCAGGAGCTCGGGGCTACCCGAGTTGCACGATGGTCGCGCCGTCGGCCGAGTCGGAGACCTGGCTCCCCACGAGTGGATGGAGGGTGAGCTCGTCGCGCACCGCCTTACGGACAGCGCCGGTGCCGCGGCCGTGGATGACTCGCACCTCGGTATGGCCAGCGAGGGTCGCATTGTCGACGAATGCTCGCACCGCCTCGCGCGATTCCTGTGCTGTACGGCCGCGGAGATCGAGCTCGAACGGAGCATCGGCGGGGGCCAGCAAGGGCACCTTTATTGCGGCCACGGCGTCAGCGGTATTCGGGGTATCTCGATCGGGTTGAAGGCGCTCAAGCGGGATCCGTACGCGGAGCCCGCCGGCGCCAAGGACGGTCGCCTCCTCGCCGGAGATCTCGGTCACCGTTCCGCGGACGCCGATAGCTGGTGCAACGACCGGGTCGCCAACGGCAAGAGGCGTCGTCTGCGGTACCGGCTGATCAGCTCTGGCAAGGGCGTGGCGTGCGCGCGTTGACCGTTCGGCAGCGGCGCCGAGTCGCCGGTCTCTCTCACGCTCGGCCTTCGGCGAGCCGGCCGCTCCTGTCTTGCGGCGCTCCTTCTCGGCCTTACGCGCTGCTCTGATCTCGCGCCGAAGCTCGTCGATCTCTGCGCGCGCCTCTGTCAGCTCAAGCTCGGCTCGAGCGATCGCACGCTCGCGCTCGGTCTGCGCCGAGCCTCGAACCCGTTCGATCTCGGTCGTCAGTTCGGCCCTCTTCTCCACGAGAGCCAGCCGCTCGGCCGTCACCGCTGCTGCCTCTGTGTTGATGCGTTCCCGGGCGCCGACCGCATCGCGTTCGGCAGCCTCCGCCTGTGCGAGCAACTCGGCGACGCGAAGTCGGTCGGGTGAGATACGTGATCGTGCCGCTGCGACGACATCCGTCGGAAGCCCAAGTCGTTCCGCGATTCGCAGGGCGTGCGATGTCCCGGGCCGCCCGAGCTCCACCCGGTACAGCGGCTCGTCAGTCTCAGGGTCGAACCCGGTCGCGGCGTTTGCGGCAGTGGCCGTCTCCGCAGCCCACTCCTTCAGCTCTGCGAAGTGGCTCGTCACAACCGTTAGTCGGGCCTGCGTCACCAGACGCTCGAGCAGCGCTTGAGCAAGCGCTGCTCCTTCGACGGGATCCGTCCCGGCGGCGACCTCGTCGAGCAGGACAAGCGACTGGTTGGTCGCTGCGCCAAGCACTGCGATGAGGCTTCGGAGATGGCCCGAGAACGTGGAGAGGCTCATCGCGATCGACTGCTCATCTCCGATGTCGACGAGGACACGGTCGAAGATCGGAAGCGCCACCGCGTCGGCGGGGGGTCGCAGCCCACACTGATGCAGAACGACAGCAAGCCCAAGCGTCTTCAAAGCCACGGTCTTGCCGCCGGCGTTCGGGCCCGAGATGACTACCGCCCGCAGCTCTCCAAGCTCGAGATCGACCGGTACGGCCTGCGAGGAGTCGAGGAGTGGATGACGCGCCCCGCGCAGCGCGACTTTGTGACTGATCGTTACAAGCGCCCCTCGCCACGCGCGCGAGACAGAGGCACAGGCGAGGGCAAGGTCGATCTGGCCGACTGCTTCGATCAGCACCTGAAGAGGTGCCGACTGAGCGGCGACTTGCTCGGAGAGCTCGCGCAGGATCCGAATGACCTCCTCGCGCTCGGCGCTCTCGGCTTCGCGAAGCCGATTCGAGTCTTCGACAACCACCAGCGGTTCGACAAAGAGCGTCTGACCCGAGCCCGACGTGTCGTGGACGATGCCCGGAACCGCCGAGCGGGAGGACGCACGAAGTGCGATGACGGGTCGGCCACCACGCTCGGTGACGAAGTCCTCGGCAAGGTGCTCGGCGAAACCCGGCGTGCGCGCGAGGTTGCGCAGCCGGTCCGCCAGCCGGGCGCGCCCGTCGCGTAACTCGCGCCTGAGTCGGCGAAGCGTCGGCGACGCAGTGTCGCGCAGATCGGAGCCGTCGTCTGAGATCGCCGCATCGAGCGCATCGGCAAGGCTCGAGAGCGACGGTTCGATCCGCAAGGCGATTTCGCCGAGCAGCGGGGTTTCGTCGCTCTCCCCGAGCTCGCGGCGAGCGGTGATGCCCGTTCGCGCCGCGTTGGCGATACCGCGAAGCGCGATCGGCTCGAGAACAGCTCCTCGCTCGGCAAGCTCGGCCGTCTCGCTGATGTCGCCGAACCGCGTGAGCTCTGGCTCCTGGGAACGTTCGAGGAGCCAAATGGCCTCCGTCGTGCGGGCCTGTCGGGCTTCGACCTCGTGCAAGTCCGCCGTTGGACGCAGCCCCAAAGCCGACACGCGGCCAGGCGAGCTCGCGGCAACCTCCGCGATTCGCTCAAGAATGACGGGAAGCTCAAGCAGCGTGAGATCGCGCTCGTCCACGGCTGACGAGTCTATGCGGAGTCCACGACCCAGCCTGGGCACGCTCCGTTTTCGGGCACGTCGGAAATGTGCGTCCGAGCCTTCGAGCCAACCGATCGCCGAGTGGTAGCGCGGCCGACCCAGCACATGGCTCCTGGCCGAGGTGTGGTAGATGATCGGCTCATGGCACCTCCTTCGGACGTGGCAACCGACCGGCTCTCGCTCTTGCTGCTCGTTGTCGCGGCACATCAGCGACTCGGCCAGCTCGTCGAGCGCGAGCTCTCCGCCGACGGTGTTGGGGTGAATGACTATGCGCTGCTTAGTCTGATCGGCGTTCGCGGGCCCGTGCGCCTGACAGAGGTTGCGAGTGCGCTCGGGATGCCGCTGACCACCACGTCCGACGCGGTGCGACGCCTCGAGGCGCGCGGCCGGGTCGCACGGTTACAAAACCCCAGCGATGGCCGCTCGACGCTCTTCGAGCTGAGCCCCGATGGCGACGCCGAGTGGCGGCGGGGATGGCCTGCTTTGACGAGGATCGACGCGTCGCTGGCCGAGCTCCTCGATGACCCTCGGGCCGTGCGCCTTGCGCTTGAGCAGCTCGGCACTGCATTCGAGGAGTCACTGATTCAAAGAGATCCTCCGAATTCGTAGCAATTGATCCGATAACGTAGTAGTTTCCCGGTATGCGAATTCTTTCTCTTACCGTGGTATTCCTCATCGCCGCCACCGCAGCTGGTGCCGCAGGCAGCCCTTCCGTCGTCGCAAAGGTTCCCATCCCTGGCGGGGTGCAGCCTTGCGCCGCTGCTGCCGGTGGGCGATGGGTCTGGGTCAGCCTCTATGCGTCACCCGTCCTGCTGAAGATCGACCCCCGCAAGAACGCGGTCGTCGGTCGAACCGACATCGGCTTCGGGTCGTGCGGGCTTGGCTTCGGCGCGGGTTCCCTGTGGATCGAGGACACGAACTCGAGCACTGTGAGCCGCGTCTCGGTTCGTACCGCGAAGCGCACCGCTGCAGTAAAGGTCGGCTCGACGCCGTATGACGCGACGTTCGCCTACGGCGCAGCCTGGGTGACCTCGTACGGCGTGGGGGAGCTCGGGCGGATCGACCCGTCGCGCAACCGGGTGGTGAAGCGCTTCCCGCTCATGCTCGCTACGGGCGTCATTGGTGCGTTCGGCTCGGTGTGGGCGGCGGGCGCTGAGGAGGTCATCCGCGTCGACCCGCAGGCAAATCGGGTGATCGCCCGTATTCCGCTCAGCTCTGGCGGTTGGACGGCAGCCTCGGCAGACGCAGTGTGGGTGACGACCTTCGATGGGCTTGTCCGCATCGACCCGGCAACGAACGAGATCGTCGCCACCGTCCCGATAGTCGGTCCGCTCGGCGATCCGGCGGTTGTGGCAGGGCAGGTGTGGGTGCCGCAGATCCGGAAGAACCGCATCGTGATAGTCGATCCTGACTCGAACGCCATGGTGCGGACGGTCAAGGTAGGCAGCGGCCCGTTCGTCGTCACTGAGATCCGCGGCGAGGCATGGATCCCGAGCTGGAACGGCACAGACATCTGGCGGCTGCGGCCGTAGATCGACTCGACTCTGCAGGAGCGACCCGCGCTGTCCAGAACACGGGTTGGTGACGCATGTCCCAAGCGCGTTTGGTGAGGATGCCTTCGGCCGTCGTGCCGAGGCTGCGGCCCGCTTCTTTGGCACACCGCAATACATCGCGGGACAGACGCTCGCCGTCATCGTGTGGATCGCGATCAACGCCGTCGCGGTCACCCTCCGCTGGGATCCCTATCCGTTCATCCTTCTCAACCTCGCGTTCTCAACCCAGGCCGCCTACGCAGCACCGCTGATTCTCCTCGCACAGACCAGGCAGGCCGATCGCGACAAGCATTCGCTCGATCAGCTCGAGGCCCACCGAGAAGAAGTGCTGGGTCACATGGAGGAGCGCGAGGCGGCGATCAAGACAGAGACCGACGCGCTCAAGCTGCTCGTACAGGAGAACACTCGATTGACCGAGGAGGACAAGCGGTTGACCGAGAAGATCGAAGTGCTGACGCGCGAGATTCACGCGCGGCTGCCTGCTCGCTGAGTCGCGCGGGCAGCGGTGGCACAGGGTGCGGCTCGACCCCAGCGGTGACCGGTAGTCCGCCAGTTCGCGTAGTATCAGAACGTATGTTCTGAAATCGCTCCAACCTCTGTCACCGCAGGGCGTTGGACGATCTCGACACGCTGGATGAGCCGCCATTCCGCCGCAGCGAGGAGCAAGCATGTCTGTCGTAGTCGTCGATCCGCTTCACGCGCTTTCACTCGCGCGGACAGCTCTTAGCGATCCAGATGCGTTGCC
>JANNQQ010000259.1:0-3013 GCA_031400835.1 Actinomycetes bacterium
GCACGCTTGTTGGAGTGTGAGCTCGCGACCGCGTTCGAGGTCGTCGCGATCTACGGCCCGACAGGGTCGGGTAAGAGTGCGGTTGCAGAGGAGCTTGCCCGACGCCTAGGAGCCGAGATTGTTTCGGCGGACGCGATGCAGATCTACCGCGGCGTCCCGATCCTGACCAATCAGCCGGATTTCCCCACGAGACTCGTCGCGGTGCGTGACCTGACCGACTCGATGAGCGTCGGCGAGTATGAGCGCCTGGCTCACGTGGCAATCGATGAGTGCGTGGGTCGGGACGGGATCGTTGTCGTGACGGGCGGAACGGGCCTCTACCTGCGGGCGGCGCTGTGCAATCTGGAGCTGCCGCCGCCGCCGGTGGAGGGAGCCCGCGCGCGCTTTGAAGCGTTGTACGACGAACGCGGCGCGGCAGAGACATACGCGATCCTTGCCGGGCGGGATCCGGCTGCTGCAAAGGCTCTGCATCAGAACGACCGTCGACGGGTCGTGCGCGCTCTCGAGCTCAACGAGCAGGGGTACTCGCTGGCACCCCGCCGCGACCACCTGTGGTCGCGCGAGATGCGCCGACCCACGTTGCTGGTCGGAATCGACGTCTCACCGCTTGCCCTCGCCGAGCGGATAGCCCACCGAACCGCGGACATGTTCTCGAGGGGCGCTGTGGAGGAGGCATGTCGCATACCCGCGACCTCGGAAACGTCGCGCTATGTGATCGGTCTCAACGAGGCGCGCACGTTGGCTCCCGAGGCGGCCATTGCAGCGATCAGCGAACGCACGCTTCGGTACGCCCGCTATCAGCGAAAATGGATGCGACGGCTTCCGCTCGCGATGACGCTAGATGGACTGCAGCCTTCAGGCGCAAACGCGGAGACACTGCATGATCGCGTACGCGCCTCGCAGACCATCTAGATGATTGATCGGTAATTCCGGCACGTCCGGATGACGCCCACGACACGGCGCATCGCGTCGCGTTCGTCTACGAGAAGTACAGCTCCGGTACTACCCGCAGACGATCACACTCTGCTGGCAGAACGACAACGGCGGCTGCTTGGTCGTGAACGCCCCCGAACGCACCCCAATTACCGATCAACCATCTAGAGTCGCGCGAGATTCGCTTACACCCACGAATAGAGGAGCTGTTGTGAAATGGAACCTGGCGACACTCGCCGTTGCGAGCGCCCTCGTGGTCGCAGCAGCGGGCTGCGGTGGCGGGTCGAGCTCGTCTCTCTCGAAGGAGGAGTACCAGGCGAAGATTGTCGAGGCCGGTTCGAACCTGACTGCGTCCTTCGAGAGCATCTCGAAAGAGGCTGCCACGCTTTCGGCTGGAGGGGTCGACTCGCTCGATGACGCCTCGAAGCTGTTCGAAGACCTCGGTGCGGTCGTCTCGACGGGTGAGGACGATCTCCGCTCCTTCGCCGACGAGCTCGGCTCGCTGTCACCGCCAGACGACGCGAAGGCAGCCAACGATGCACTGGCCGAGGGTTTCGGTCTCCTCGCCGACGACTTCGGAGCTCTGGGAGATGCCCTGGGAGATGGTTCGATCAGCGACATCACGCAGCTCGCCGAGAAGATGCAGGCAATCGGTTCGTCCGAAGCGGGCAAGGCAATTCAGGCTGCGATTGAGGAGCTCGAGAAGGCCGGGTACAACTTCGACGCCGCAGGGTAGACGTGCGGTTCGAAAAGTGGCACGCACTTGGAAACACCTATCTCGTTGTCGAGCGCGCCGATGCTGGCGTGCTCGACAACGCTCGCGTGCAGCGTCTGTGTGACGTAGCGACCGGAATCGGGTCGGATGGGGTGCTTGAGGTCGTCGACCGAGACGCAGGTTCGGCGGCGATTGTGATCTGGAATCCGGACGGCTCCATCGCGGAGATGTCGGGCAACGGTGTGCGCATAGCCGCGAGCTGGCTCGCCCGCCAATCAGCAGCGTCGGAGGTCACGATCGAGACTGCAGGACGCGAGATCCACGCGCGGATGCTTGGAGGCGATGACGCCGAGATCGACATGGGCGCGGTGGCGATCTCCGCCGCTGAGTCGATTGATGTGCTGGGCGAGATCATCGAGGTGCATCCTGTCTCGGTCGGGAATCCGCATGCGGTGGTTCGGTGGGACGGAGCGACCCGCGAGGATCTTGTCCGGATCGGGCCCGGAATCGAGCATCACCCACGGTTTCCGGCTCGCACGAACGTTCAGCTCGTGGAACCCACGGGGCCAACCGAAGTCCGGGTGTTGGCGTGGGAGCGGGGCGCGGGTGAGACGTCCGCGTCAGGCTCCTCAGCGACGGCCGCGGCCGCAGTCGCAGTCACGGAGGGTTGGTGTGGGGGGCCGGTGACGGTGCACATGCCAGGCGGTGATCTCTTCGTCACGATCGCGGGCACACACGCCACGCTCCTAGGTCCGGCGGTCGAGATCTGCCGTGGCGAGACAGCGTTGTAGTGCGAGGGGAACGCTGAGCGGCGCCGCGACCGGGTCACACAGCGATGTCGAACTCGCGAAGCACGTCATTCAATGACGTCTTGAGATCGGTTGAAGCGCTTCGCTCGCCCACGATGAGCGCGCACTGGAGCCCATAGGTTCCGGCTGGATACTCCTTCTGTCGTACGCCCGGGAGGACGACCTTGCGTGGCGGTACGACGCCCCGGTACTCGACGGGCGACGATCCGGTGACGTCGATGATCGGGATGGACGCCGAGAGGACGACGTTGGGGGCAATCACAGCGCCCTCACACACCCTGACCCCTTCGACGATGACCACCCGTGACCCGATGAACGCCCCGTCCTCGACCACGACGGGTGCTGCCTGCGGGGGCTCGAGGACGCCGCCGATCCCGACGCCGCCGGCAAGGTGAACGTCGGCTCCTATCTGGGCACACGAGCCGACAGTAGCCCAGGTATCGACCATCGTCCGTGGGCCGACCCACGCCCCGATGTTGACGTACCCAGGCATCAAGACAACCCCTTCGGATAGGAACGAGCCGTAGCGCGCAACGCCGGGCGGGACGACGCGGAC
>JANNQQ010000260.1:0-2175 GCA_031400835.1 Actinomycetes bacterium
CTTCGTCACCAACGGTGGTCTCGCGGTCGGCCTGATCTCGATCCCAGTCCGCTTCGTCCACACCGCTCACGAACTCGCAGACCTCGCGGATATCGACGCCGGGATCACAATCGTCGAGACGTACGTGAGGTCGCTTTCGCCTGACGCGTCATTCGTGCGCTGACGGCTAGCCTGCCCACGTGGGCAGCAGCGTCATTATCAGCGCGGTGCGGACGCCGTTCGGGCGTCTTGGTGGCGGGCTTGCCGGACATTCGGCGACCGCGCTCGGTTCGATCGTTATCCGGGCGGCGCTCGAACGGGCGGCGCTCGATCCGGGCGAGGTCGGATACGTCGTCATGGGGCAGGTGCTCCAGGCTGGCGCGGGGCAGGCACCCGCTCGGCAGGCTGCGATCGGCGCGGGAATCCCCAAGGAGGTTCCGGCCGACACAGTCAACAAGGTGTGCGCGTCCTCGCTTCGTGCCGTCGCTCTCGCAGATCTGATGATCCGCGCCGGTCAGTACGACGTGGTCGTGACGGGTGGGATGGAGTCGATGTCGAACGCGCCCTACCTGCTTCCCAAGGCACGCTTTGGCTACAAGCTCGGCAACGGCGAGGTCGTCGACCACGCGGTCTTCGACGGGTTGACGTCCTCGTTCGACGGGCTCCACATGGTGCAACAGGCGTCGTTGGTCGCGCGCGACCTAGACATCACGCGCGAGGATCAGGACGCCTGGGCGCTCCGGTCGCACCAGCGCGCGGCCGCAGCACGTGACGCAGGTGCCTTCGCCGACGAGATCGTTGCGGTCGGCGATGTCGTCGCTGACGAATCGATCCGCGCCGATACGACGCTCGAGAAGCTTGCCTCGTTGAAGCCAGTGTTCGACCCGGAGGGCACGACGACAGCGGGCAACGCGCCCGGCGTCAACGACGGTGCATCGTGCGTGGTCGTGTGCTCGGAGGAGTACGCGAAGCGTCGCGGGCTCGAACCGCTCGCACGGATCGTCGGCCAGGGAGCCGTCGCCGAGGAGTTCGCGTACCTCGCGCGCACGCCTGCGCGTGCGGCGCAGGCGGCGCTTGCAAGCGCGTCTCGCTCGATCGACGAGGTCGTTCGCACCGAAATCAACGAGGCGTTCGCGTCGGTGGCGTGGAACTCGACCCGGATGCTGGGAGTCGATCCCGACACCGTCAACGTCAACGGCGGCGCGATCGCCCTTGGGCACCCGATCGGCGCTTCCGGTGGTCGGATCATCGCGACCCTCGTCCACGAGCTCCGCCGTCAAGGCGGCGGCCTCGGCGTTGCCGCGATCTGCTCCGGCGGCGGTCAGGGAGACGCCTTGCTCGTTGAAGCGTGAAGCGTTGCGCCGTCATTTCCGCGGTCGTTGCTGTCGTAGGGGTGGTCGCACCACATTCGATCGCGGCCACCGCCCCTGTCTGCGCCGACCTTCCGCTTCCCGACCGGCTTGAACTGGCGCAGGTCGCCTTCGTCGGCTCGCTGACATCGTCCCGCGAGGGGACGGGCGGGACGACGTTCTGGGCGTTCGAGGTCGATCAGCCCGTGAAGGTAGTCACGGGGACTGCGATTGACGTGCGGGCCGACTCGCTCACGGATATTGCGGGCAATCGACTTGAGCCGGGTGTCGAGGTCGGAGTCCTCGCACAGCTGGAGGGCGCCGTGGTGACCATGGACTCGTGCGGTCTCACTGACCCTGCGGCTCTCCTATCGGTAGCGGATGAGGCGCGCGGGGGGCCGATCAAGATGGTGATCGGGCTCGTGGTGCTCGCAGGTGTCCTGGCGCTCGCATTCGTCCGGATGCGGCGTGGGAGCCGACCCAGCTTTCCCGGCTACGAACCCAAGACCTCTAAGTAGATTTCGCGCGTGCAGTTCCCGCACATCCTTGTCGTCGGTGCAGGCCAGATGGGCGCTGGGATCGCTCAGGTTGTCGCCACGTCGGGTCGTTCGGTCTCACTCCATGACCCATTCCCCGGTGCCCTCGAGCGCGGCCTCACGACGATGCAACGGAGCCTCGAGAAGCTTGCCGACAAGGGAGGGGCCGACCCGGAGCTGATTCTCTCCCGCGTGACACCCGTTGCCGAGCTTGTCGATGCTGACCTCATGATCGAGGCGATCGTTGAAGACCGTGAAGCCAAGGCGGATCTACACGATCCGGCCGGCCAACGTGGTCAATCACCTCGGCC
>JANNQQ010000261.1:0-3245 GCA_031400835.1 Actinomycetes bacterium
CTCCTCGACGAGATACTTGCGAAGCACCGAGCCGAGCGGGCTCCGAGGGATCTCATCGCGAAACTCCACAATCTCGGGAACCTTGTAGCTCGCGAGACGCTCGCTGCAGAACCGGATGAGCTCGCGGTCGGTGCATTCACCGTCCGGGACAACGACGGCCTTCACCCGCTCCTCGCCGTCCGCAGCGCCGGCGACGCCGACGACAACGACCTCCTTGACCCTTGGGTGCGTAGCCAGCACGTCCTCGACCTCGATCGGGTCGACCTTCTCGCCCACCGCGTCGATGAGCAGTTTCCGCCGGCCCGTGATCATGAGGCGCCCCTCGTCGTCGAAACGTCCGCGGTCGCCAGTGCGATAGCGTCCGTTGTCGAACGACAGCCTGTTGTCGTCGGCCGCATTCCGGTACCCGAGACTCATAGCCGGACTGCGCACAAGAATCTCGCCGATCCGGCCGGGCAAGACCGCCACACCATCGTCGTCGACGATGTCGATTTCGACACCGTGGAGCGGGCGCCCTACGAAGGTCGCAGTCGCGTCGGGATCGGAGTCGAGGTTCGCTGTCAATGCACCGGTCTCCGTCGTCCCGTAGAGCTGGCGCACATCGATGCCGTAGCGGTCGCGAAATGCCCGAAACGTCGAGACCGGAAGCGCGGTACCCGCGGAGAAGCAGTACCTGAGCGATGAGAGATCGGTCTTGCGTCGCGTCTCGGCGAGCAGCCGCAGGACGAGCGGCACGGTTGGAAAGACCGTAACGCCGGATTGTTCGAGAAGCTCAAGCGTCCGCGCCCGTCGGAGAGGAAAGGGTTGCCGGACGTCCGGGATAACCAGCGTCGCCCCACTTCGTACCGCCGCGAGGAGGCAGCAGCCGAGTCCATACGTGTGGAAGAGCGGGATGTCACAGAAGATCGAGTCGGACGAGTGGAGCCCGAGGCCGCCCACGATTGCATTCGCCTCAGCAACGAGCTGCTCGTGCGTCCTCGGCACCCCTTTGGCGCGCCCCGTGGAGCCGGCGGAGTACTGATACAGGCACGTCAGCCCTGCGCCGACCTGCGCGCCGGGGTGCGGATCCCTGTCCTCGACGAGGGCCGCGTACACGAGATCGCTGCGTGAGTCGTCCTCGATCGTGACAACCTTGAGTGCGCCGCCGACATCGCGGGCAACACGGCGGGCAAGGGCCGCCGTCGAGGCTTCCGTCACCACGATCCGAACCCCGGCCTCGACGACCGAGAATCGAAGCTCGGCCTCCTTGAGGCGATGGTGGAGGGGCACGATTGTTGCCCCGAGCATCGATGCCGCAAAGAAGGTGGTGACGAACTCCGGAGCATTCGGGAGGACGATCGCAACCCGATCGCCGAGGCCAACCCCGTGCGCCTCGAGGCCCGTGGCGAGCCGGCGGGTCTCGTCGAGCAGCTCGGCGTACGACCACCGCGCCTCCCCGAACACGAGCGCGACCTGATCCGGGACGGTCGCGGCCGCAAGCTCAAGTAGCCCGCCGACGAGCGCGGAGTCGCGTACCGGCGGCGCGACGCTCATCCGACGACCTTGCCACTGAGCTTGACGAACTCCTCGACCTGTCGCGCGAACGCGCCAAACTCGGCGGTCGGGATCAACTGCGAGGCATCGCAGAGCGCGTCGGCGGGTGACGGGTGCACCTCGACGATGATCCCGTCCGCTCCTGCCGCGGCTGCGGCGAAGGCGAGGGCCGGTACGAGCGCCCGACGCCCGGCGGCATGCGAGGGGTCGACGACCACCGGCAGGTGCGTCTCCTCCTTCAACACAGGGATTGCAGCGATGTCGAGCGTGTAGCGGGTCGATCGCTCAAAGGTACGGATTCCCCGCTCGCAGAGGATCACGCGAGGGTTTCCCTCCTTGAGAATGTATTCCGCGGCCATCAGCAACTCGTCGACCGACGCCGATGGCCCCCGCTTGAGCAGAACAGGCTTGTCGGCCTTTCCCACCTCGGAGAGCAAGGTGAAGTTCTGCATGTTGCGGGCGCCGATCTGAAGAACGTCCGCGTACTCGTAGACGACCGCGACATCACGGACATCGAGGAGCTCCGTGACAAGCGGCAACCCCGTCTCCTCGCGCGCCTCGGCGAGGATCTCGAGCGCCTCGACGCCGAGGCCCTGAAAGCTGTAGGGCGACGTCCGCGGTTTGAACGCTCCACCGCGAAGCATTGTCGCGCCAGCCGCGTGCACGGCGCGGGCGCTTTCCATCGTCTGCTCACGTGACTCAACCGTGCACGGCCCGGCGATCAAGGCGAATGCGCCGCCGCCGATTCGACGGCCACGAACCTGAATCACCGTAGGGTCAGGCGAGGTCTCGCGCGCAACGAGCTTATGCGGACGCTCAACCGGAAGCACGTGGCTTACGCCCCTCATCGAACCGAGGTCGACGCGCGCCAACGATTCGGGATCGCCGATGACGGTGATGACGGTCGAGTCCCGTCCCGGCGTCACCCGCATATCCGCACCGATGCGCTCGAGCTGGCCGAGGACCTCGTCGACCTCGTCGGCGCTGGCGCTCGAGAGCATGAAGACGAGCAGCTGAGGCTCAGCGATGGATACCTGCATACCGATTCACACCATAGTCGGCACGAGCGGCTCGTAAAGCCCTCTGGCGCTGGCACTCTCAGCGTCTGAAGCAGCCGAGTACGCGGGGGACCACGCTCGTGACAATGTCGGCCTGTTCGGCCACGGCGAGCCCGTCGAATGTCGTCAACGGCCCCGTTTCGAGGATCTGGAGCTCGAACCGCGAGCGGCGCTCGTCGTCGAGCGAGTCAACGATCTTGTCAATCGTGGCGCGGACGCGACGCCCCAGATGATCGGCCTCGGCGTCGGCTCCGTAGAGAAACGTGATGGACTTCCTGTCGAGCTGCTGCAGCGCCGCGCTGACAGCGCCTGAGCGTCTGGCCGAGCGAGGGGATGTCCGAACGCGGCCGAGGACACGATCGATGATCGCCTTGTGCTTCCCGGGGCGCTCATGGAGACCCGATTCCTCAACGGACAACTTCCCGGACGGGTCGAGGAGCGGTGGCGCAAGACACACGGCTCCAAGGCACTGCGGGCTCTCGAGGAGCGCCAGCGCGACACGACTGCCGTAGCACGTCCCAACGACGGCGAAGTCCTCGACGCCGAGCGCGCGCTGCGAGAGCTCGACCACCGCAGCGGCCTGGGTGGCGGCCGCATTGCAGCTTGCCGGTGACCCGCTGGTCACCTCGCCTGGGCTATCGCCGACACCCGTGT
>JANNQQ010000262.1:0-12271 GCA_031400835.1 Actinomycetes bacterium
CCGATTCCGAGGGCCAGCACAGCAAGATGAAGCGCAGCGGTACCGGATGAGACCACGACGGCATCGGCTGTTCCGACCGCCTCGGCCAGAGCCCGTTCGAACTCATCGACCTTCGGTCCCATCGTGAGCGTTCCCGAGGCGAGCACCTCGGCAACCGCCTCTATCTCGGCGGCGCCCACATCGGGGCGGGCGAGCCGGATTGAGCGCGGCGTCGTGCTCACGTCATGGCGGCAGCGAGCCGCTGTCGGTACCAGGCGATGGTGCGCTCCAGTCCGTCGTCGAGCTCGACCTCGGCATCGAACCCGAGGAGCTCACGCGCCTTGTCTGCGTTCGGAATCCGGAGCTCGACGTCAACGTAGTGCAGTGGCTGGAAGGTGATCTCACCCGTGCAGCCCGAGAGTCGCTTGATCCTTTGCGCAAGATCGAAGATCGTTACCGCCGAGCGAGGATTTCCGATGTTGAAGCTCTCTCCCACCGCATTCGGGTGCTCAAGCGCGAGCAGGACACCGCGCACCATGTCATCGACGTACGTCCAGGCGCGGATCTGGGATCCATCGCCATGGATCGTGAGAGCGCCTCCAGCGAGCGCGGCCTCGATGAACGCGCGGATCGCGCCGCCTCCAATCTGACCCGGGCCAAAGATGTTGAAGGGCCGCACCGACACGGTCGGAAGACCCAGCTCCGAGTGGTAGGCGTGAGACATGTGCTCGCCGGCAAGCTTCGATACCGCGTATGTCCAGCGGGCCTCGCCGACCGAGCCGATCGTCGTGACGTGTCCCTCGCTGACGTTGAACGCGTGCTGCCCGAAGACCTCGCTGGTTGAGAACTCCACCACGCGCTCGATCGTGTCGCGCGAGGCGAGCGCCGCCTCAAGCGCGTTATAGGTTCCGATCACGTTGACGCGCATCGTCGTCACCGGGCTGCCAAGGACGGTGTCGACCCCTGCGATCCCCGCGGCGTGCACGAGATGGGTGGCACCCTTGGTCGCCTGATGCAGCGCGTCCGCGTCAAGCACGTCGCCGCGGATGAGCTCGACGTTGCCCTCAAGGTCGGTTCCCGAAAGCGCATCGCGGTGAAGGTTGTCGTAGAGCACGACGTCGTTGTCCTCGATCAACAGCCGCGCGAGCGTCGTGCCGATGAACCCGGCGCCGCCGGTGATCAAGATGCGTTTTCCGCTGAGCGCCATTCGCAGGATTGTAGGTGCCACCCCGGGGCCGACCTCCTGACCCGTGACGACAGCGCGCCCGGTGACGTACCGTTCATTGATGCGTCTCGCTGTCATAACCCTCGCGCTTCTGGTGCTCAGCTCTGCGCCCGCCACCACCCTTGCGGCCTCACCGGCCGATGCCAGGCTGACGATTGCGTTCTTCCGAGACGGCGGCGATCCCTCCACGCGTGTCCGGTGGACGCTCGAGTGCTCACCAACGGGTGGGAGCTACCCGCGCCGGATGGCGGCCTGCTCTGTTCTCGACCGGCTCGGCAGGAGCGTCTTTGCCCCGGTGCCGTTGGACAAGGCCTGCACCGAGATCTACGGCGGTCCGCAGGTCGTAGTCATCAGTGGACAGGTCGATGGGCGCCGCGTCTGGGCGCGGTTCCGCCGGGACAACGGCTGCCAGATCGACCGCTGGGAACGGGCTGGAGCTCTCCTTCCGCGCACGAGCGGCGTCGGCTGATCAGGCGATCACCGAACGTCGCGACACCGTGTGGCGGGTGCCGGGAAGACCGACCTCGGGTAGGTCGGCGCCGGCGAATGTGACCCTGACCGGGTGTGCTTCGGCGAGGCGGCCCAGGGGCAGCCAGCCGCGTCCTACCGGGCAGAGGATGAGTGACGAGCGCCGCTCGCCGACAAAGGCGAGCCGGCCTGGCTCGGCGACGGTGCCGCGCCAGATTCTCAGTCCGGTGTGGTCGAGCAGGGTATGAGCCATCATCGCCGGGTCGGCGCCAACGAGACCGATCTCTGCGACGCCGAGCGCTTCGGCGGGGCAAAATGCGTCGCCCGGGAGCGTCGACCGATCGAGATCGTGGAAGCTGATGAACTCGACGATGTTGCCAGCGGGATCGTGGAGGTAACACGCGAGCGCGTTCACGCCATCGAAGACGGCGATGCGCTCACCTTCCATGTCAGTGAGCACTTCGACCCGATTGCGAAGCCAGTCGTAGGCAGCGCCGAAGCGACCGCCCGGCACTCGCAGCGCGAAGTGGTAGTACGGATCTGCCGACGTCTCGGTCGCGCGGAAGACGAGCGTCGCTGCTCCGACCGACACCCGCACGGACGCATCCACCTGCTCGACAGGCAGCTCGATGTCCTCGGCATAGAACGCGGCTAGCTCGTCGAGCCTCGCAGACGCAGCTTCAAGCTCGACCTCGAGGATCTCGGTGACGTTCATCCGGGCTCCCGAGCGGTGACGAACGCCGAAACCGCAGCTGCAATCCCCGCCGAGTCGAGACCGTGCGCTGCGCGATGCTCCTCGCCGGAGCCATAGCGACGCAACTCCGTGTTGCGCACGCCGAGGGCGAGTTGCCGGGTCGGGATATCCCCGAGCGCCCGGGCGAGCTCGCCGGCCGACGTTCCCGCGAGCGTCGGCTCGACGAGCACCACCGCGTGGCCGCGCACGAGCGTGCGCAGTTCTGCCGCCGGGAATGGCCGTACCGTGGCCGTGTAAGCGATGGTCGCATCCAGATCCGCAGTCGCGGCGAGAACGGCGTCCAGCGTCGGGCCTACCGCGAGCACGAGTGGACTGCCTTGGCCTCCGCGTCTGACCACCTGAAGTCCGGAAGTGGACAAGGCCTCGACGTTCGCCTCGTCGGAGAGTCTGATGTAGACGCATCCTGTACCCCGGATTGCATCGTCGATCAGCGTGGCCGCCTCCTCTGGATGACCCGGAACGTGGATCGTCCAGCCGGGAAGCGTCGCAAGCAGGGCGACGTCTCCGGGTGCGTGGTGCGTCCTTCCGGCGTCTGCGTCGTCGTACGATGCACCTACGGAGACGAGCACCGCGCCGACCGCTTGATGACCGAGGTCAAGCTTGAGCTGCTCGAAGGGACGCTCGACGAGAAACGTTGCGTAGCTGTGCGCGATCGGACGCATTCCCTCGAGTGCGAGCCCTGCCGTCACTCCAATCAACGCCTGCTCGCGGATACCAACGTTGATGACTCTCGCGCGCGAGGCACCGGTGACGACTGTCTCGAATCGGTCGACTCCGATGTCCGCAAGCACGATGGCGGTTCGGTCGTCGCGATCGAGCGCGGCTGCTGCCACCTGGACAAATCGGTCACGCATCGACGGGGTCACTTCGCCTCCACGAGTCCCACAACCACATGCGGTCGCCCGAAGGTGGTCGCCGAGAACGCCTTCTCGATGGCATCGTGGTCGCGACCCGAAACCGTCGCCGTGCTCCAACCCTCGACTGCGAATCGTTCGGCGATACCTCCGGGCCAGCCATGCGTCGATGAGCGGTTGTCGACAACCACTGCGATGAGCTGTCCGAGCCCGAGGCGTGCTGCCAGCGCAATCGCCTCATGGTTCGAGCCCTCATCAAGCTCTGCGTCGCCGACAAGACAGATGACGCGCGACTGCGACCGACCTTGTAGTCGGAGACCGAGCGCTACACCAACGGCGATCGGGAGCCCATGGCCAAGCGAGCCACTCGATACTTCGACCCCGGGGACAAGGTTCCGGTCCGGGTGATGCCCTAGGGGAGAGTCGAACGTCCCAAACCCGTCGAGAAGCTCGACCGGGACGAACCCTTTCGCGGCAAGTACAGCGTAGTACGCCATCGGTCCGTGTCCCTTCGAGAGCACGAAGCGGTCGCGGTCGGGATCGTTCGGCCGAGCCGCGTCGACTCGCAGCACGCGGTCGTACAAGACCCACAGGAGATCGAGTGTCGAGTGGGCGCTTGGTTCGTGCTTCTCGTCGCCGGCGAGCCGCGCGAGCAAGAGGGGCAGATCCGCGTATCCCAGCGACGCGGTTGGGGAGCTCAATGAAGGCATGACGTCACCGTAGAACATCAAGTGCACTTGAAGTCAAGTAGCATTCCGCGATTCCCTCTTTGCCCTCCGAGCTGACAATCGGCGAGGTCGCTCTACGAAGCGGCGTGGCGACTTCGGCGTTGCGCTTCTACGAGGCCCAAGGCCTTATCGGGTCGTGGAGAACCGACGGAAATCAGCGGCGCTACGACCGCTCGGTGCTCCGCCGGGTCGCGTTCGTCCACGCCGGTCGAACCGCGGGAATCTCGCTTTCGACTATCAAGACTGCCCTCGACACGCTGCCACAGGACAAGACGCCGACCCGGCGCGATTGGGAGCGCCTCTCCCATGGTTGGCGCCGCGAGCTCGACGAGCGAATCGCTGCGCTCGAGCGACTTCGCGACCAACTGACGTCCTGCATCGGTTGTGGATGCCTGTCGCTCCAGTCGTGCCGGCTGTTCAACCCCGGTGACGAGGTTGCGGCCAAAGGTCCCGGCGCGAAGTTCCTCTCCGGAGGTGAGTAGCATCGCTGAGGTGAAGAGCGTCCTCTTCGTCGGTGCAGGCCGGCATCAGCGCGGTGCGATCCTCCAGGCGGTCGCGCGCGGGCTCCGCGTTGTCGCAGTCGATCGAAATGCCGCCGCGCCCGGACTTGCCGCAGCCGACGTCGGCATCACCGTGGACTTCGCCGATGTCGACGCGATCGTCGAGATTGCCCGAGAGCACGGGGTCGACGGCGCGCTGACCGTCTCCGCCGACCGTGCCGTCCCGATCGTCGCCGAAGTGACC
Source organism: Actinomycetes bacterium (assembly GCA_031400835.1). Lineage (GTDB taxonomy): Bacteria > Actinomycetota > Thermoleophilia > Gaiellales > Gaiellaceae > Gaiella. The sequence goes on from JANNQQ010000262.1 coordinate 4,753, forward strand.
GAGCGGCTCGGGCTGCCCTCGATCGGAACGGCTGTCGCACGGCGCATGACACACAAGATCGCCATGCGTCGATGCTTCGCGGAAGAGGGGGTTCCGCAACCTCCGTTTGGAGCAGTCCGAGACCTCGCGAGTGGTCGCGCGGCGCTCGAGACCGTAGGCCTTCCCGCGGTGCTGAAGCCAGCCGACTCGGGCGGTCAGCGCGCCGTCTTTCGCATCGAGACGGCGGGTGATCTTGAGAGCTCGCTACACGTCGCACTGGCCGAGTCCCCGACCGATGAGGCGATCCTTGAGGGGTTCGTCGACGGGTTGGAGCTCAACGGGATCGTCATAGCGCGTGACGGCAACGTCGAGGTGCTCACGCTCTCCGACCGACTTCGCCCTCCGGGGCAAGGCTTCGGGGTCGGTTGGATCCACGTCTACCCGGCCTCGATCTATGCCGACCAACTCGCCGAGGCAGAACGTGCGGCAGTCCACGCCGTCCGCGCGCTTGGACTAAAAAACGGGATCGCGTTCCCCCAGCTGATTGCCTCTCCCGACGGCGGGGTCGCTGTCGTCGAGGTGGCCGCACGTGTTCCTGGCGGCCAGATGGCAGACCTTGTCAGACACGCAGTCGGTGTCGATCTCGTCGAGATCGCGCTGCGACAGGCACTTGGCGAGGACGTGCCCGACGAGATTGCGCAGGCGCAGTTCTCCCAACCACTCGCGATCCGCTTCTTCACCGCCGAGCCTGGACCGCTCCCCGTCGGCGTCGTGAAGGCGATCGGTGATCTCGCGCCAGTGCTCGACTGCGAAGGCGTCGTGCAGGCCGACACCTACCTTCAGGTCGGGGAGACAATCCGACCCGTCCGCGCCGACGGCGACCGCCGCGGCTACGTGATCGCGACCGCGGACACATCGATTGAGGCCCTCGCCTGCGCAGAGCGCGCCGCGCGGAAGCTTCGCGTCGAGGTCGAATGAGCGACCCACGCACCCAGACCGTCGCCCGAGCCTACGATCGCATCGCCGACGAGGCGGTAGAGCTGGTCAACGAGCCCGAAGGTGACGCACGTTTCCATTGGATTCTTGCCCGACGGCTTGACGGCGCGGGTCACTCGGGATGAGGTCCTGCTCGCAGACGACCTTGAAGGACGACAAACGGTGTCTGACACCGTTTCTGTCAAGGGTAAGCCTGTGCCGATTGTGTGCCGGTTTGTTCACAACGGTGATCGCAGCCACCCCGGAGACCTGCGGCATTGGGCGGCGCTGGCGATGACACCGTGGTCGCTTGAGAGCTACGGCGATCTTGTGCAATCCGCACTCGACGGTGGCTACCGGCCGGTCGGCTTCGAAACAGAGCCGACCCAGGGTGTGCGGTACCTGCGACACGACGTCGACCTCTCGCTCGACGCCGCGCTGCAGATGGCGCGCCTCGAGGCGGCGCTCGGAGCAAGCGCGACGTACTTCCTCATGACCGCCTCCGTCTTCTACAACCTGGACTCGACGGAGGGTAAGGCAGCGATTGCCGAGCTGCGGTCACTCGGCCATCGCGATGGCCTCCACGCCGAGTACCCCGAGGCACAGCTAGACGATCGGTTCGACCCCGTCGTCGCGTGGCACAACCCCGACCCCGAGTACATGACTGCGCCGATCGAGGGTGCGATCAACGTCATGCAGCCGTCCCGCTTCGACCCTGCGACGTACCGCTCGGACTCGAACCAGCACTGGCGCTCGGGAGACCCACGCGACGAGCTCCGCGCGAGCGCGTTCACGTGGCTCCAGCTGCTGATCCACCCCGAGATCTGGGCCTACCCCGGCACGCGCATGGGAGAGACAATGCGCTCGATGCTCGATGCCGAACGCGAGCGGCGGCTTGCTCAGCTCGCAGAAGATCGGATCGACCTCTCGTAAGCGTCGCACCAGGCTTTAGACACCCCTCGTTGTGAGCGTTCTCGCCTCCTGGTCTAGGTGTCGGAATCGAGCGGCCACGGAAGGCGCACGGGCACGTAGTCGCCCGGCCAATCGGCATACGCCTCGTCCGGTTCGCCGGTCTCCTTCGCGACGGACGCGCCGTACGTCGCTGCGACCTGGCTCACCGGATAACGCAACGTCTCGACCTCGGGCCGCGCACCGATCATGAGAATCGCGCACGGCCCATCCCCGGCGCCAACGATCACGTGGGGAGTGTGTGCCGGGCAATGGAAGTAGTCCCACTGCTGCAGCGGCCGCTCCACGTCGTTGACGATCAGGGTGCACGCACCCGACAGCACCATGAACCCCTCCTGCGCGCTCTCCGAGTGGTAGAGCGCGCTCGGGTCGCCAGGCCAGACGACACGCACGTTGACGCCGAACTCGGCAAATGGCGCCTCCCGCGGCTCAAGCGGATACAGCGCGCCGCCCTTCTCCTCGTTGCGCACCGCAAGCGCATCTGCGAGGTTGAGGACAAACCAGCCGCCCGACGTCACGTAGCGGCCGTAGGGGGTCTCCTCCGAGCGTGCTTCCTCAACCGGCATTCATCCTCCTCGGTGTCAGGCGCGGGACACAGCCATCATGCCCAAACTGATCTGGTGATCCTCCCCGGGCGTTCCGCCGCTTCGCCCGATCGCAGTGAGGGAGAGCACTCGTCGCTCAGGCACATCGCTCCCGAGGTACGCGAGAAGAGCCGTTCGAACAAGCCTCGGGAACCGAGGTTCTGCGACGATCCACCTCGCGAGACAACCTGGTGAACCCTTTCTCTCTTTCAGCCCGTGGATGAGATCCCACTCCTGGGTGGCGACACCCACGTCGGCGACGACATCGTCGTCCGCGTGGACAACACCGTGCGACGTCCCACCGGGCCGCACACGCCCGCAGTACACGGGTTGCTCCAATCCTTTGAGGCAGCCGGCTTTGCGGGAGCGCCACGCGTACTTGGGTTCGACGAGCATGGCCGCGAGATCCTCACGTTCGTCGAGGGGATGGCGGCGGTCGCACCCGTGCCGTCGGCGGATGAGCTCGTTGCCGAGATCGGCCGATTCCTGCGGTCGATGCACGATGTGCAAGCGGGCTTCCGGCCCGACGACGATTTGCCATGGCAACGGATGGTCGGAGCACCGCTCACCGGCGAGGTGATCTGTCACAACGATCTCTTCTGGCCGAATCTCGTGTTCGAGGGCGATCTCCTCGGTGGCCTGATCGACTGGGATCTCGCGGCACCTGCCCCACGACTACACGATGTCGCCTCCGCCGCGGGGTACTGGGTCGCACTGCGGCCCGACGACCAGTGCGAGGCCTGGGGTGTCCCCACCGAGAACCGGGCTTCGCGGATGCGCGCGCTCTGCGACGGGTACGGCCTCGGCCGCGACCAGCGCGCCCAGCTACTCGAAGCGTTCGTCGAGAAGTGTGCAATCGGGCTCGCGACGTACCATGGTTGGGGCCGCGACGCGCGCCGGCCAGGTTGGGCGGAAACGTGGGATCGTGATCAAGATCGGTACCTCGTTGCCCGCGACGAGTGGTTCCAAACCCATCGACGAGAGGTGAGCACATGGCTTCGCTGAAACCGGTCACCGTGCTCGTCTCCGCATCCGGTGCACCGGGAACAGCCGCTCTCCTGCGCGGTCTGCGCGAGAACGGCGAGCGGGAGCTGCGCCTCGTCGGAACGGACATGTCGGAGCGCTCAGTCGGCCGGCATCTCTGTGACGCCTTCCACCTCGTACCCGCTGGAGCCGACCCCACGTTCGCCGACGCGATCCTCGAAGTCGTCGAGCGCGAACGGGTCGACGTCGTGCTGCCGCAATCATCATTCGACCTGGAGGGACTCGCGGCGCATCGTGAACGGTTCCCTGTCCCGGTGCTCGTCTCGAGCCCGGACGCGATTCACCGCTCGAACGACAAGGCCGAGACGTACGCGTTTCTCCATCGCCTCGGTCTTCCGGCGCCTGCATATCGCCGCGTCAACGGCGCGAGGGAGGTTGAGCTGGCGGCACGTGAGCTCGGCTACCCCGACCGTCCGGTCTGCTTCAAGCCCGTGTTTTCGTCTGGTTCACGCGGATTCCGAATCCTCGACCCGACGGTCGACCGTGCCGATCAGCTCTTGAACCAACGCCCAGGCTCTGTTGCGATGCGCCTTGAGGAGGCAATCGAGCTGCTCCCCCCTGAAGGAGGGCCCGATCTACTCGTGATGGAGTTGGCGACCGGAGGTGAGCGCACGATCGACGGCATCGCAGATGGGAGCCGCGTCGTGCTCGGTCACCCAAAGACGCGCGAGGCCATGCGCGCGGGGTTGGCAATGCACTTCGTCACCCTCGAGGATGCGGCGCTCATGGACGTCGCCGATGCGATCGTTGCCGAGCTCAAGATCGAGTGGTTCTTCAACATCCAGCTTGTCGGTGACTACGTCATCGAGATCAACCCACGGATCTCGACGATCGTCTACCAGGAGGATCTCAACCTTCCCTACCTCGGCGTCAAGCGGGCACTTGGAGAGGTCTCGGATGACGAACTGGTCGCGCTCCGTTCGCGTATCCGTCCGGGCCGGACAGCTCTTCGCTACTTCGATCAGCTCGAGTGGGACGGTGTTGCGCCGTGACCCGTGAACCGCCGCAAAGCAGATCGCAACGCCCGTCCGCTTGTTGCCGGCGCTCGTCAACCCCCGGTCCAGCTCCCCGGTCCAGCCCCCCGCATGGGGGCAGCAAGCCCCCCTTCTGGAATCGTCGCAGTAAAGGTGTGCCGGGTGTGTGACTCCTTTGTGCCAACTCTGTGCCGGGCGTGACCCTGACGTGCGAGCGTTGAGATTGAGTCCGCGAGCATGAGCGTGCCGGGTCTCGGCCCGTTGGACGATCCGCGCGTGGTCGGACGCGACGGCCGCCCGCTCCGCGTCACGTTCTGCCCCGTCAACACGGCCGGCGTCCCCTGGACGACGGCACAAGCTCTGCGGACGCGCGGCGTCGACGCGCGCCTCGTCGTCTTCAATCGCTACGCCCTTCACCCCGAGGCCGACCGCTCGCTCGATCTCGAAGGCGGCCTCCTGCGTCGCCAGGCGAAGCAGTGGCGCGAGCTGGCCAGGCTCATGCCGCAGACCGACGTCTTTCATTTCGTCTTCGGCCTCACCCTCGTTCCGCAATCCCTCCAGTTCCCGATCCTCAAGGCGTTCGGAAAGAAGGCGGTCTTCCACTACCTCGGCTCGGACATTCGCGGCAAGACACCGGAGCAGCTCGCCTTCGGAAAGAAGGCAAACGCAGAGATCGTCGGAAGCTATGACGCAATCCGCTGGGTCCCCGAGGCGGTGGTCATTCCGCCCGGCGTCGACATCCGAGGGATCGTCCCGTCGCCCATTTCGGCAGCGCGCACCCGTCCCGTAGTCGTCCACGCGCCGTCGTCGCGTGAGCGCAAAGGCACCGAGCACGTCATCGCCGCCTGTGCGCAGCTCGACGTCGACCTCGAAATCGTCGAGGGTCTTCACCATCGCGAGGCGTTCGAGCGCTACCGCAACGCCGACATCATCGTCGACCAGCTGAACGCAGGGTGGTACGGCCTCTTCGCGATCGAGTGCATGGCGCTTGGAAAGCCGGTGGTCACGTTCCTGCACGAGGAGGCGGAACGTCGAACCGAAGAGGCGTTCGGCGTACCTGTGCCGCTGATCAATGCGTCGAAGGAGACGCTCCGCGATCAGATCGCCGGGCTCATCGAGATGGGACCCGAGGGACGCGGGCAGATTGGCAATGCCTCGCGCGCGTACGTCGAGCGCGTCCACGACCTCGATCACGTCACCGATCAACTTCTCGACCTCTACGCCACGGTTCGTGAGCCGAAGCGCTCACCGAAGACCTCTCCGTCCCGCCCGAGGCCGATCGACAGCGACCGACGGCTCCCCCTGGACGACCCAGAGCTCGAGACCGGCCTTGCCGTCGCCCAGGAGGCGCTCCCGGCAGGTGCACGACCTCCGGGTCTCGGAAAGCAACTCAGAAGGCTCAGTCGCCACTCGGCGATCTACGGCATCGGCGGCCTCGTCTCTCGCGTCGTCGCGTTGTTCCTTCTCCCGCTCTACACGAACTACCTCACGCCGAGGGACTACGGCAAGATCGAAACGCTGCTTGCGCTGACGACGGTGATGGGGCTTCTCCTCCGCGCCGGGATAACTAGTGCGTTCTTCCGCTTCTACTTCGACGCCGAGGATGACGATGGAAGACTCTCGGTGCTCCGGACGTCCTTCTGGTTCACGATGGGGGCGGCGACGTTGGGCCTCGCGTTGCTCCTCGTATTCGCTGGACCCGTCTCACAACTGCTCTTCGACACAGACGGCGCCGCGAATCTTGTCCGTGCTGTCGGAGTCTCGTTGTGGGCAACGGTCAACTATGAACAGCTGACCGCGCTCTTCCGCGTCGAGGAGCGCTCGCTCGCATTCGTCGTCGCAAGCCTCACGAACGTCTTCATCACGATCGGCGCGACCCTCGCGCTCGTGGTCGTTTACGACAAGGGCCCGATGGGGGTTATCGTCGGCAACTTCACGGGCACGTTGGTCGTGTACCTCTCACTGCTCGGCTACCGCCGCGAGCAACTCGGCCTGCAGTTCGATCGCGGGCTGCTCCGCGAGATGAACCGCTTCGGGTTGCCACTCGTGCCGACTGCCTTGTTCCTATGGGTCACGAACTTCAGCGATCGGTTCTTCCTCCTCAAGCTCGCCGACGCCGAAGAGGTGGGCCTGTACTCGGTCGGTGTTCGGGTCGCCTCGGCGATGGTGCTGCTGCTGACCGCGTTTCGCACCGCGTGGCCCGCGTTCGCCTATTCGATTCGCGACGAGGGCGAGGCCCGACGCACCTACGCCTTCGTCCTCAGCTACCTCACCGTCATCACCGCCTGGGTCGCACTCGCGTTGACGCTGTTCTCGCCATGGATCGTCGACCTTCTTACCAAGCCGACCTTCTCGGAGTCTTCGCGGGTCGTCGGCCCGCTTGCCTTCTCGACCGTGTCGTATGCCGCGTACATCGTGATCGCGATTGGCGTGGGTCGGTCTCGGCGCACGCAGTTCAACTGGGTGGTGACCGCGGCCGGGGCAGCGGTCAACTTCGGCCTCAACATCCTGCTCATTCCGAGCTACGGGATGATGGGCGCTGCGATTGCGACCGTCGCGGCGTACACGACCATGGCCGTCGGGATGGCGTGGTGGGCCCAGCGCGTCTATCCGGTGCCGTACCAGTGGCGACGCGTCGCCACCGCGGCGCTCGTTGGGGTCGCGCTTGCCTCGTTGGGCAAGGTCCTCGACGCAGGAATCCCACTCTCGGTCGCATTGATTCTCGCCTACCCGGTTGCGCTACTCGCGGCGGGTTTTGCACTCCCCGACGAGCGTGCCCGACTCAGGGCGCTCGTCACCCGCTCGCCCTAGTTCGTCAGGGACCCCGGCACCCAGCAGGATCTCGCCCGAGAAACCGCAATGTCCCACGACAGAGACCGAGCGCGGCGGCGGCCCGGATTCGTGGAGTCGCAAGCGCACGATCCTCCGTCGGATTGGTCATGAACCCCATCTCGACAAGGATCACCGGAACGTTGGCCCAGTTGAAGCCTGTGA
>JANNQQ010000263.1:0-5551 GCA_031400835.1 Actinomycetes bacterium
CACATCGCCCACGTCGGTCGCTGTGCCGTGTGCGTTCAGATAGCCAATGTCGCTGGCATTCAACCCCGCATCATCAAGCGCCAAAGACATGTACCGGACGGGTGGCCGAAACAACAACGGCCGCATCACCACGCGTCATCAGGGCGGCGGGCACAAGCGTCGCTATCGCAAGATCGACTTCAAGCGCATCAAGGACGGGGTGCCGGCGAAGGTTGCCGCGATCGAGTACGACCCAAATCGGTCGGCACGAATCGCGCTCCTTCACTATGCGGATGGCGCCAAGTCGTACATTCTCGCTCCGGCGGGTCTTCTGGTGGGAGCCACTGTCCAGTCGGGCTCTGGTGCCGATATCAAGCCTGGAAATACGCTTGAGCTCGGTGACATGCCGACAGGCACCGTGGTGCACGGGGTCGAGTTGCGACCCGGCCAGGGAGCCAAGATGGCCCGCTCGGCCGGCTCGGGTGTCCAGCTCGTTGCCAAGGACGCACCCTATGGCGTCTTGCGCCTTCCCTCCGGCGAAATGCGCCGCGTTCTTCTTGTCTGTCGCGCGACCGTTGGTCAGGTTGGGAACTCCGACCATGCCAACGAATCGAGTGGCAAGGCCGGCCGTAGCCGCTGGCTTGGCAAGCGTCCTTCCGTTCGCGGTACGGCAATGAACCCCGTCGACCACCCGCACGGCGGCGGCGAGGGGAAGTCCAAGGGACGACACCCCGTCACACCGTGGGGCGTACCGACGCTTGGCAAGCGCACGCGGCGCAAGCACAAGGATTCCGACAAGCTGATCGTCCGCGGCAGACGTCGCGGTAAGGAAAGGCGCTAAACACCAATGTCAAGATCATCCAAGAAGGGGCCTTTCGTCGAGGCACGGCTATTCGGCCGGATCGAGACGATGAATGCCGCCGGCGAGAAGCGGATGATCCGCACCTGGTCGCGCGCCTCCACCGTCTTCCCCGAAATGGTGGGTCACACCATCGCCGTGCACGACGGGCGCAAGCATGTGCCTGTGTTCGTGAGCGAGCAGATGGTCGGCCACAAGCTCGGGGAGTTCGCACCAACCAGAACGTTCCGCGGTCACGCGGGTGACAGGCAGGTCAAGAAGCGATGAGCACCGTTGAGACCAACGACCAGCTCTCAGGCGCAGGCGCGCAGACGAGTCGAGCACAGGCGAAGTGGGTTCGTATGTCCGCGCGAAAGGCGCGGCTCGTGCTCGACAACATTCGTGGGCGCACGGTGCCCGAGGCGCGGACCGTGCTCGCGTTTACAACGCGTGCCGCTGCCATCGACATCGAGCGCGTGTTGCGCTCGGCGGTTGCGAATGCCGAGTCGGCGCATGCACTTGACGGTGACGAGCTCGTCGTCCTCGCTGCCTACGCCGATGAGGGGCCGACCCTCAAACGATGGCGCGCACGCGCCCGTGGACGGGTGAACCGCATTCGTAAGCGCACCTGCCACATCACGCTGGTTGTCGGCCCAGCGCCCGGGCAATCGGGCGGCAAGGGCCGAAAGGCAGCGGTCGCGGTGGCAAACGCGAAGAAGGCCGAAACTGAATCTCGTGCGAAGCCCAAGGCTTCGCGCACCCGTGCGAAGAAGAAGGAAGGAGCGGCCGCCTGATGGGCCAGAAAGTACATCCCGGCGGTCTTCGTGTCGGCGTCATCCACGACTGGAAGTCGAACTGGTGGACCGGCAAGAAGGAAGTTGCCGCGTACATCGCGGAAGACATTCATATCCGCGACCACATCAACGGCAAGCTGTCGCATGCCGGACTCTCCGACATCCTGATCCGCAAGGACAAGCAGCGGATCACCGTCGACATTTACACCGCCCGTCCAGGGATCGTCATCGGCAAGTCCGGTGTCGAGGTCGATGCGCTCCGCAAGGAGCTGCACGCGATCACCGGTAAGTCGGTGCACATCAACATCAACGAGATCAAGCGCCCCGAGCTCGACGCACAGCTGGTCGCACAGTCGATTGCCGAGCAACTCCAAAATCGCGTGGCGTTCCGCCGTGCAATGAAGCGCTCGCTCGCCTCAGCGATGCGCTCAGGCGCTCAGGGCATCAAGATCCAGTGCGGCGGGCGCCTCGGCGGCGGCGAGATGAGCCGCAGCGAGCGATACACGGAGGGACGCGTTCCGCTCCACACGATCCGCGCCGACATCGACTACGGGTTCGCCGAGGCGAAGACGACATACGGTCGGATCGGGGTCAAGGTCTGGATTAACAAGGGCGAGATCATGCCCGAAGGGTTCGAGGGCAGCCTGGGTCGCGAGCGCATCACCGAGGCCGATGGCTCACGCCGTCGTCGTGGGTCGAACACCGAGGGTCTCGGAGCTTCCCGCGAGGGCGCACGCGGTCGCAGTCAGGACCGCGAGGGACTTGGTCTCGTACAGAAGCGTCGTCGGCCAGGTGGCCCTGGGCGTGGTGGCCGCGGCGGGCAGCGTGGCCGCACACAGGCGCCAGATCAGGCTCGCGGCGCGGCACCCGAGCGCACCGATCAAGGTGTGTCGGAGGCGACGGCAACGGATGTACCAACCCCGGTCGAGACGACCGAGGTGACGCCGCCTGAGACCGGTGGAGGCGAGTCCTGATGCTTCTGCCTCGCAAATCCAAGCACCGCAAGCAGTTCCGCGGTCGCCGCCGAGGTACCGCTAAGGGCCAGACCACGGTCCAGTTCGGTGACTTCGGGATTAAGGCTCTCGAGGTCGGTTGGGTGACCAACCGGCAGATCGAGGCCGCGCGAATTGCGATGACTCGCAAGATGCGGCGCGGCGGCAAGGTGTGGATCAACATCTTTCCCGACAAGCCCTTTACGAAGAAGCCAGCGGAGACGCGGATGGGATCCGGTAAGGGTTCGCCCGAGGGTTGGGTTGCCGTCGTCAAGCCGGGACGCGTGCTCTTTGAGCTCGCCGGCGTGGATGAGGCCGTCGCCAAAGAGGCATTGCGCCTCGCTGGACAGAAGCTCCCGATCAAAGTGAAGTTCGTTCGCCGGGAGGCTGATCTCTTTGAGAGCTAGAGACCTTCAGGGCCTATCGGACGAGGAGCTCGCGAGCAAGCTCGGAGAGTCTCGGCAGGAGCTCTTCAATCTCCGTTTCCAGTCGGCGACCGGTGCCCTTGAGAACGGCGCCCGCCTCCGGACTGCGAAGCGCCAGATCGCACGAATTCTGACGCTCCAGCACGAGCGGGCAAGGACGGTAGGACATGGCTGATAGCAAGAAGAAGAAGGGCGCCTCTGCCAAGACAGACGTGCCGAAGGAGACTGAGGACACGGCTGCTGAGGCAGTAGTGCCAGAGGAGATTGAAGCCGAAGTGGCTGAGAAGGTCGATGAGGCAACCGATGAGGCTCCGGCTGAAGCGCCAGACGCCGAAGCGGTGGAGGATGTCCCAGCCGTAGCCCCGGTTGCGGAACCCCATGCCGAGGAGCCCGTCGTCGAGGCAGCTGAAGAGGCGCCTGCAGACGAGCCTGCAGTCGAGGAGCCGGCGGCAACGGAAGTAGCTGCCGAGGCGCCTGCAGACGAGCCCGTCGTGGAGGCAGCTGAAGAGGCGCCCGCAGACGAGCCTGCAGTCGAGGAGCCGGTGGCGGCGGAAGTAGCTGCCGAGGCGCCGGTCGTCGAAGAGGCGTCCGTAGCCGAGCCTGTGGCCAAGAACGCTGACGCGGCTGCCGCAGCGGAGGTGCCCGCGCCGGCTGTCTCGATGCCGAAGGTCAAGGCGAAGCGCCTTCCACGTTCGCTACGACCTACGAAGACACGCGTGACCCGCGAGAAGAGCGCCACGCGCAAGGCGATCGTGCGTCTGGATAAGCCGGACGCGGAGCGTGGGCGACGTCAAGAGCGCCAGGGCACCGTTGTCTCGGACGCTATGGACAAGACGATCGTCGTCAAGGTCGACGTGATGAAGGCGCACCGGAAGTACAAGAAGGTCGTCCGTCGGAGCGTCAAGTTCCACGCGCATGACGAGCGTGGCGAGGCCAAGGTTGGCGATGTCGTCCGCATCGTCGAGACCCGACCGCTATCGAAGACCAAGCGCTGGCGGCTGACGGAGATCGTTGAGGCGGCGAAGTGATCCAGCAGGAATCGCGTCTCAAGGTTGCCGACAACACGGGCGCCCGCGAGCTTCTCTGCATCCGTGTGATGGGAGGCTCTCACCGGCGATACGCCCGTGTCGGCGACGTGATCGTCGCTACAGTGAAGACTGCGACGCCGCAGGGCACGGTCAAGAAGGGCGAAGTCGTCAGGGCCGTCGTTGTCCGGACGAAGAAGCCCTACGGTCGCAACGACGGCACGCTGATCGGGTTCGACGAGAACGCGGCCGTCATCATCGACAATCAGTTGAACCCGCGGGGAACGCGCATCTTCGGCCCGGTCGCGCGCGAGTTGCGCGAGAAGAACTTCATGAAGATCGTCAGCCTCGCACCCGAGGTGCTCTAGGAATGACAGCCACGATGAAAATCAAGAAGGGTGACCTCGTGCAGGTTCTGTCGGGGAAGGATCGTGGCAAGCAAGGCCGCGTTCTTGAGGCACGTCCGCGTGAGAAGCGTGTGATTGTCGAGGGCGTCAACATCGCCAAGCGGCACACCAAGCCGCGCCCGATGCGCGACTCTACGCGCATGGGCGGGGCGGGAATCATCCCGGGCGGAATCGTTGAGAAGCCTATCGCCCTCGATATCTCGAACGTCATGTTGGTGTGTCCCGTATGCAAACAGCCCACGCGGCTCGGCAGCAAGAGCAAGGATGTCAAGGGCGAGAGCCTTCGTGTTCGCGTCTGCAAGCGGGATGGCTGCCGACAGGAGATCGACTGATGGCTGCGACCGAGACATACACCCCGCGCCTCAAGCAGCGCTACAACGACGAGATCCACGCAGCCCTCAAGGAAGAGCTCGGCCTGGACTCGGTCATGCGCGTGCCCAGGGTCACAAAGGTCACGCTCAACATGGGCGTCGGCGATGCGAAGACCGACGCAAAGGCGCTCGACGCTGCAATCGAGGAGCTGTCCGCAATTGCGGGCCAGCGCGCTCAGGTGCGCAAGGCGCGAAAGTCGATCGCGAGTTTCAAACTGCGCGAGGGGATGCCCGTCGGAGCCCGCATCACGCTGCGCGGGGCAAGGATGTACGAGTTCCTCGATCGCCTCGTGACGATCGCGCTCCCGCGGATCCGCGACTTCCGCGGCCTCAACCCCGATTCATTCGACGGGCGAGGGAACTACTCACTCGGGATCCGCGAGCAAATCATCTTTCCTGAGATCGACTATGACAGCGTCGCGAGCGTGCGTGGACTCGATATCGCGATCACTACCACCGCAGAGACGGATGAGCAGGCCCGGGCGCTCCTACGCGCCCTCGGGATGCCGTTCGCAAGCGAGAGAAGGGATGGCTGACGGCTATGGCCAAGACATCACTCAAGGTCAAGCAGAAGCGCACTCCCAAGCACAAGTCGCAGGGGTACACGCGCTGCAATCGCTGCGGCCGGCCGCGCGCCGTGTTCCGTAAGTACCTGCTTTGCCGGATCTGCCTGCGCGACCTCGCGCACGAAGGCGCGATTCCCGGAATGACGAAGAGTTC
>JANNQQ010000264.1:0-2801 GCA_031400835.1 Actinomycetes bacterium
CGAGCCGACCGCGAGGGTCAAGCCCCGTTGTCGGCTCGTCCAGGAAGAGGAGGCGCGGACGCCCGATGAGCGCGCTCGCGAGGTCGAGCCGGCGGCGCATCCCGCCCGAGTACGTCTTCGCAACGCGATCGGCCGCGTCTCCAAGCGTGAAGCGCTCGAGCAGCTCGTCGGCTCGTGCCTTCGACTCGGCGCTCGAGAGCTGGTAGAGCCGGCCGAACATCCAGAGGTTTTCGCGCCCGGTGAGGTTCTCGTCGACAGCGGCATACTGACCTGACAACCCGATGACCTGGCGCACCGCCTGGGGATCGCGGAGTACGTCGATCCCGGCGACGCGGGCGCTGCCCGCGTCGGGGCGAAGGAGCGTCGCGAGGATCCGCACCGTCGTCGTCTTGCCAGCGCCGTTCGGGCCGAGCAGGCCAAGGACGGTCCCCTCCTCAACCTCAAGATCGACGCCGTCAAGCGCGCGCACCTCGGCCTTGCGGGAGCGGTAGATCTTGACCAGACCCTCTGCTTCTATCGCAGCCATTCTGGCAGGCTACCGCCAGTCCAGACTTCAGTCTGCACTGTATGACCGGGCGCGCGGTAGCGTCGACACGACACCGAACCGCACTCCCCTCCGTGCAGACTGAAGGCCGGGCCAGCGGTGGAGCTAACCAATCGGCGAGATTCCCGCGAGTCAGGGCGGCTTGCCAGCGCCAAGATCCACGCAGGCAACGGGAACAAGTGTCTAAGAGCCACTAACAGCCCATCCGCTCGGCCTACGGCGGCCGTTCGTGCTAGAGGGCGCGTATGATTTGTCGTCGTGGAGCGTCGACTCATCGCCGTAGTGCGAGGTGTTGGACTTGGCTTCGTGGTGTTGCTGTTTGGACTTCTCGTCTGGAAGGTTGCGCATCGCCCGCCAGGGGCTTCGTTCGTCGAGCAAGTGCACAACGGGGCCACACCGACGGCTCCCCAGCTCGACCTTCCGGCGCTGACTGTAGGGGAGATCGATATGCCACCGCAGCTTCGAGCAGCGCTGAGTGCGGGAAACGTGACGGTCGCCGACTTGGGAGATCGACCGCTGATCGTCAACTTCTTTGCGTCGTGGTGTCGTCCGTGCCGAGACGAGATGCCAGCGTTGGCGAAGGTCGCGAGGCAGCTCTCAGGTGAGATCAGCTTTGTTGGGGTCGCGACCCAGGACTTCAAGCAGGACGCTCGAACGTTGGTTTCGCTATCTGGCACCACCTACCCGACGCTGTACGACGGGCCGGGTCATATGTGGGGCACGTGGGGAATCACCGGGCTCCCCGAAACATTCGTCATCGACACGGAAGGCCGCGTCGTCGACCACGTCGCCGGGCGCCTCGATGACGAGGGGCTTACGCGGATAGTCGCTTCAGCACGCAGTTCCGCACGCTGAACAAACCATCGCCCTACGATCCCGCGATGCGACCATGTCCTCTCGAGCCGGATTGCGTGGTCTGGGAGCACCTGGAGCAATGAAATGGAAGCTCGCCCTCTCCGGGCTCGCTGCGTCATGGGGGTTCATCGCGGTGCTCGTGGCGGCAGTCTCGCTCGGCTCCCTGGCGCTTGCGTTCTCGCGGCTTGCCATCGCAGCTGCCACGCTCGCAACGATCGCTCTTGTGCGTGGCCACACGCTGCGGCCGGGCAAGGCGTTGCCGGAGCTCATCCTCCTCGGCGTGCTCCAGGCGGCGCACTGGGTGCTCTTCTTCGAGGCGGTGAAGCTTGGCTCGGTCGCGCTCGCGGTGCTCACCTTCTACACCGCACCCGTTCTCCTGGCCGCGTTCGCACCGGCGTTCCTGCCGGAGCGAACGAGTCGGGTTGCGCTTGCCGCCCTTCCGGTCGGCGCCATTGGAATCGGGCTCGTTGCGTTCTCGGGTGATGACGGTGGACGGTTCTCACTCGGCGCGGTAGCAGCCGGTCTGGGCTCGGCGGTGACGTTCGCTGCGCTGATCGTCGTCTCCAAGCGCCTGCTCACAAACGGCACGTCGCCGATGACGGTGGCGCTCTGGGATTGCATCGTCGGCGCGCTCGTCCTCTCCCCCGCGCTGCTCTTTGTCGGCCAGGTCATCCCGAGCGGGCTCGCCGATTGGTCGAGCGTCCTCGTGCTCGGCGTCGTCTTCACGGGCCTCTCGACGCTCTTCTACACCGCGGTCCTGCGGCACGTGACCGCACAGGCGGCTGGAATCCTGACCTTCCTCGAGCCCGTGGCGGCGGTGATCCTTGCCGCGCTGCTCCTTGGTGATGACCTGACTCTGGCGACCGTGATCGGTGGTGCGTTGGTGGTCGCGGCAGGCGTCGCGGTCGTCGTATTCGACTCCTCAGGCCCGCGGCGGCTGAAGCCACTCCCGGGCTCCGAGTGGCAGCCTACGAGCGCCCGCGATGAAGCGTGATCCAGCCGAGTCTCGACATCCGTGGGAGCTTGTACTTCAGAACCGAACCACGGCATTGGAACGGGGTCAGCCCGCCAGGCACCGCATAGCTCTGAGGAGGAGGGGGCGTCCCCGCCTGGCCGGCGACTGAGAATTCGTCGAAGATGATGCGCGCATCTCCGGCTGCAAGCGTGATCCGACCGGTTCTTGCCGTGTATCCGTGGAGTGTCGAGAAGCTCCCCTTGGCGACGCTGTCGGCCGGCCCTCGGAACACGAATGACGAGGTGCCATACGCGAACGTGGTGCGGTCGAAGATCATGTAGAGCTTCGCCGTGAAGTCGTACGGACCGGGCACGAGCGATCTCAACACGCGACGCGAGTCTGCAACGGTTGAGATCCAGTGACCACGAAGGCATGCCGGCGAGTCGC
>JANNQQ010000265.1:0-22805 GCA_031400835.1 Actinomycetes bacterium
CGCGGTCGCCTTCTCGGTGAGGGACGCCTGTGCCTGACCCACGGTGTCGAGGAACCGTAGCAACTCCTGCACGGCGAGCACGATGGCCGCGATGCCGGCGAGCACGGGACCGCCGACCATGAACGCGCCGGCGATGGTCGCGGCCGCGCCGCCGGCGGACATGAGCCCGGCCGTGGCCGCGTCGCCCTGCGTCTGACCCATCCCCTGTAGCACCTGCCCGCCGATGGCGAGCCCGGCGCCGGCGAGCAGTTTCTTCGCCCCGGCGCCCTTCATCGTGTTGACCATGGACGTGAGCAGCCCCTTGCCCATCCCGCCGCCGGCCTCGATGCCCATCTGGGTCGCTGCCTCCACGAGCGACGGCGCGAGCCGTGACAGCATCGGGACGAGCGCCTTGCCGGCGAGCGCCATCCCCGCGCCCATGCCCCGGCCAATCCACCGGCCAATCTGGGGACCGAACGCCATGAACAGCGGCGCGAGCGGTTCCAGCGCCTCGCCCACCGTCAACTGGAGGTCGCCGAGCCCGGCCTGTAGCCGGCGGATGGTCCCGCCGATGCCGCCCTGCATGATGTCGAACGCCTTGGACGTGGACCCCGCGGTGTCCCGCACGTAGGCCAGCGACTCGGCCGCCGCCTCGGCGTTCTGCCCGGTCAGCATCAGCACCGCGGACGTGCCCTCGATGCGACCCGTCAACTTGGGCAGCGTGATGCCGGTCCGCTCGCTGATGTCCCGGACCAACTCCATCGCGCCCTGATAGCCGAGCGCGTCGATGGCTGCCTGACCCGACGCGAAGCCGGCTTCCTCCAGCCCCTTCGCGAGCGGCGGCAGGGGCTTCAACAGCGCCACGAGGGACGAGCGCATCATCGTGACGGCCTCGGCCGTGGAGGCGCCCTGTAGCGTCATGGACGTGATGGTGGCGAGCACTTCGTCCACGCCGATGCCCATGGCCGAGGCGATGGGCGTGACCGCCGACATCGCGCTCGACAACTCGGGGATGGTCGTGACGCCCTTGTTCACCGCGTTGAAGAACTGGTCCGACAGTTTCGTCATGTCGGACATCTCCAGCCGGTACGCGTTCTTCACCTGCGTGAGCAGGTTCACCCGCGCTCGGGTCACCTTCACGGGTCGCGCGG
This sequence comes from Actinomycetes bacterium, assembly GCA_031400835.1. GTDB lineage: Bacteria > Actinomycetota > Thermoleophilia > Gaiellales > Gaiellaceae > Gaiella. Next base: position 1,131 of record JANNQQ010000265.1, read on the forward strand.
GACACGCGGGCACCACCCCTCCCGATCTCCGAGCGGATGCGCTCACCGGTGCGTCAGAGTTCGTGCTTGCGGTTGAGCAGGCGATGCGCGCTCGGGAAGGTCTCGCGGCAACCGTTGGGAAGCTCACCGTTGCTCCCGGAGCGCCGAACGTGATTCCCGCGCAGGTCGAACTGAGTCTTGATGTTCGCCACGCGGGTGATGAGCTTCGAGCGGCTGCGCTGGCAGAGCTGAAGGGCTCGGCCGAGGCGATCGCGGGCACCCGTGCGCTCCGGCTCGAATGGACAATTCTTCAGGAGACGACTGCAGTGTCGATGGCTCCGGACCTGGTTGCCTCGCTGGAGGTCGCCATCGAGACGTTGGGTCTCCCTGTGCGGCGACTCGTAAGCGGTGCGGGTCATGACTCGGCGATCGTCGGGCACGATTCGCCGGCAGCCATGCTCTTCGTTCGCTGTGCCGGTGGGGTGAGTCACTCTCCCCTGGAGAGCGTTGCTGTGGCCGATGTGGCGGTAGCGCTCGAGGTGTTGCTCGCCGCAACCCAGGCCCAGTTCGGACTTGAGTCGGCATCGTAGGACCGGGCGGACTTCGCGCGCCTGCTGCAGCCCAGGCTTGGCACTACCCAGCTGCCACTGCGCTGACATACGCGGCAACGTCGGCGATCTCGCCCTCCGATAGGCGCGCCGAGAACGAGGGCATCCCGCCCTGCCCGTTCGTGACCCGCTCGACGACCAGCGACCGCGACGGCGGCGACCCGTCGAAGCTCGGCCCGATGTTGCCGGTCGCTTCGGCATCCGCGAGCGCGTGGCACGTACCGCAACCCGCCGACACAAAGACGACCTTGCCGCGCGCGCGAGAGGCTTCATCAGGAGGCAGCGCGTTCTCCTCGCCATCAGGGCGAAGCACGAGTGCCAAAGCAAGCACACCGAGCGCGCCCACCGCAGGCATCCACCAATGCGTCCGACCACGGTGGCGCAGGTTGTAGAAGAGACGAGCCAGGACGCCGAGCGCCATCATCGCGACCAGCACAAGCCACGCGCGATCTGCTCCGTACGCAAGAGGAAAGTGGCCGGCCAACATCGTGAAAAGCACCGGCAGCGTGAGGTAATTGTTGTGCACCGAGCGGCGCTTGCCCTCGAGCCCGGGCGTCGCATCGGGCTCGCGTCCCCCCTCCTTCGCGCGGATGAGCTCCCAGTGCGCAGGAATGATCACGAAGAAGACGTTCGCGGCCATGATCGTCCCGAGCATGGCGCCGACCTGGATGAACGCCGCCCGTGGTGAGAAAAGCTGTGCGGCACCAAACGCCGACAGAACGGAGAGCAGCGCAACCGAAGCGGCGAGCGCGCGTTCATTGCCTCCGAGCACACGGCAGAGAACGTCGTAGGCGAGCCAGGCCGCGACCAGTAGTCCGATGCTGAGCACGACCGCAAGCCAGGGTTCGAGGTCAGCGACAGACGGATCGATGAGCGTTCCAGCGGCGTCGAGGTAGTAGAGAACCACCATCAGCGCGAACCCGGAAAGCCAGGTCGTGTATGCCTCCCACTTGAACCACGCGAGATGCTCGGGGAGCGTGGGCGGCGCAACTCGGTACTTCTGCACGTGGTAGAAGCCGCCGCCATGCACCTCCCAGAGCTCGCCTGCCACGCCCGCCTCGGCATCGTCCGGGTCGGCAGGCGCGCGCAGCGACTGGTCAAGGAGCACGAAGTAGAAGGACGCGCCTATCCATGCAATCGCGGCGACCACGTGGAGCCAGCGCAGCAGGAGGTCGAGCCAGTCGACGAGATAGCTGTCGAGCGCGAGGGGAAGCGTGGCCACGACGCCGGAATCTAACGTGTGCGTTAGGTTCCCGCCCATGAGTGCTCTCACCCGCCGCCTCGCTGTTGCCCGGGGTGATGAGCCGGCTGACGTTGTTGTTCGCGGCGGGCGCGTGCTGAGCGTGTTCACACGGGAGTGGCTCGACGTGGACATTGCCATCGTTGATGGCGTGATCGCAGGGCTCGGCGCGTACGACGGCCACGAGGTCGTCGATGCCGCTGGGCGCTATGTCGTCCCCGGCTTCGTCGATGCGCACATGCACATCGAGTCGGTGAAGCTGATGGTCGATGAGCTTGCCCGACTGATTCTTCCGCTCGGTACGACCACGATCGTCGCCGACCCACACGAGATCGCAAACGTCCTCGGTGTCGACGGTGTCAATTGGCTTCTTGATTCGTCAGCTGAGCTGCAGCTCGATGTCTTCTTCATGGCACCGTCGTGCGTGCCAGCGTCGCCGTTTGAATCACCGCGTCGTCCACTCCACGCGGGCGACCTCGAGTCTCTGATGCGGCGCCGGCGTGTGCTCGGGCTCGCCGAGATGATGAATTTCCCCGGTGTCGTCCTGGGAGCTGCCAGCGAGCTCGAGAAGCTTTCACTTGACGGTGCCGCCCATGTCGACGGTCATGCACCCGGCCTGCGGGGCAAGGAGCTGCAGGCGTACGCCGCCTCAGGCATTCGCTCAGACCATGAGGCCCTAACGGCTGACGAGGGTCGCGAGCGGCTTCGCGCTGGGATGTGGCTTCTGATTCGCGAGGCGTCGATGGCGCGCAATCTCCGGGCCCTCCTGCCACTCGTCAAGGAGTACGGGACGGGACGGATCGCGTTCTGCACCGATGACCGCGACCCGGAGGACATCGCCGATACGGGTCACCTCAACGGCATGGTTCGGGTTGCGGTCGAGGAGGGAATCACCCCCGAGGACGCAGTGATCATGGCCTCGCTCCACCCGGCGCAGTGGCACGGCCTCGAGCACCTCGGTGCGATCGCGCCGGGTAGACAGGCCGACCTGCTGCTGCTCCCCGACCTGGTGCGTTTCACTCCAGACGTCGTCCTCAAGCGGGGCGTCGCCCTTATCGACACGACCCGCGCACCTGTCCCGGACTGGGTCAGGCAGACCGTCCGCATCAAGCCCGTCGACGCCACGAGCTTCGCGATTCCTTTCGCTGGTACGTCGCTGCGGGCGATTGGGCTGATCGAGGATCAGGTCGTGACAGAGTCGCTGGTCGTCGAGGCGCAGGTTGTCGACGGTCACGCCGTCGCGGGTGGCGAGCTGGCCAAGATCGCCGTGGTCGAGCGTCACCTCGCAACAGGTCGGATCGGCAAGGGCTTCGTCGCCGGGTCGGGTCTGGCACGCGGCGCGCTCGCCTCGAGCGTCGCCCACGACGCGCACAACCTCGTCGTCGTCGGAATGAGCGACGCGGAGATGGCCATCGCGGTTTCGCGCCTTGCCGAGCTGGGGGGTGGCATTGTCGCGGTGGAAGGTGAGGCGGTGATCGCCGAGTGTCCGCTCTCGGTGGCCGGGCTTCTCTCCGAGGCGTCACTCGTGGACGTCATCGCGCAGAGTCGTGCGTGCAACGAGGCCGCCACACGCCTCGGCTGGTCGGGGGCCACGCCGTTCCTCACCCTCTCGTTTCTGGGGTTGTCGGTGATCCCGCACCTCAAGATCACCGACCTCGGTCTGGTCGACGTCGATCGATTTGCGCTCGTCCCGCTTGACGCCGCTGCATCTTGAGACCGAATGGTGAAGAATGTCCCCTGCGCGACGATGCGCTCGGATGTCATCTCGGCCATAGGGTCGAAACAGGGAGGAACAGATGAGGAAGAGCAGGCTTGGTCTCGTCGGTGCGCTCGCCGTCGTCGCCATCGCGGCGCTCACCACCGTCGCCACGGGCACGGCAAAGAGCGAAGCGACCATCAAGGCGGCGTGGATCTACGTCGGACCGCACAACGACGGCGGTTGGTCGCAGGCCCACGATCGCGGACGTCTGAAGGTGCAGAAGGCGATGGGCAAGAACGTCGTCACGACCTTCAAGGAGAACGTCCCCGAAGGCCCGCAGGCCGCACAGGTGATCGACAGCCTTGTGCGTGACGGCAACAAGATCATCTTCGCGACCTCGTTCGGGTACATGGACGCGATGGAGGCCGCCGCGAAGAAGTACCCGGATGTCTACTTCGAGCACGCCACCGGTTACAAGAGCGGCAAGAACTACGCCAACTACTTCGGTGCCGGTGAGGACGCGATCTACCTCTCCGGGATCGCCGCTGGCGCCGCCACGAAGAAGGGTGTCGTCGGGTACATCGTCCCGTTCCCGATCCCCGAGATCATCCGGCACGCGAACGCCTTTGCTCTGGGTGTGCAGCTCGTTCGGCCCGGTGCCAAGGTCAAGCTCGTGTGGACGAAGTCGTGGTTCGACCCTGTCAAGGAGAAGAAGGCAGCCGAGAGCCTCGTCGCAGCAGGCGCTGACGTCATCGGGCAGAACGTCGACAGCCCCGCCGCGGGCCAATACGCCCAGTCGAAGGGTCTCCCGTGGGTCGGCTACAACAGTGACTCGAAGAAGTTCGCCCCGACCTCGTGGCTCGTTGCCGCCGTGTACGACTGGGGCCCGTACTACCTCAAGCGGACGAAGGCGGCCGCGAATGGCAGCTGGAAGACGGGGAGCTACTGGGGTTCGATGAAGGACGGGTTTGCACTGCTCTCGTCCTACGGGCCGAAGGTGAGCTCCAAGACGAAAGCCCTCATTGCGAAGAAGCGGGCGGACATCATCTCCGGCAAGTTCTATGAGTTCCAGGGTCCGCTGTATGACCAGAGCGGCAAGCTCCGCGTTGCGAAGGGCAAGCGCATGACCCTCGGGGAGATCCTGTCGGTCAACTGGCTCGTCAAGGGAATAGAGGGCAGCCCGAAGGGCTAGCTTCGGCTTCAACACGCGGCAGATGGATACCGCAGCGCATGGCAGTCTGACGGCCGCCCTCTCGGGGGCGGCCGTCGCCATGCGCGGGATAACCAAACGGTTCCCGGGGGTGGTCGCCAACGATGGGGTCGACTTCGAGGCCGGTGTCGGCGAGGTACACGCTCTCCTCGGCGAGAACGGCGCTGGCAAGAGCACGCTTTCGAACATTCTCACGGGGCTCTACCGTGCCGACGAGGGTGAGCTCTTGCTGCTCGGCGCTCCGGTCGAGTTCTCGTCGCCGCGGGAGGCGTTGAACGCGGGGATAGGGATGGTGCACCAACACTTCCGGCTCGTGCAGACCTTCACGGTCGCCGAGAACATCGTGCTCGGCGACCATCGCGACGTCGGGCGGGCGCTCGTTATCCGACACGCAGACATCGACCGACGCGTCACCGAGCTTGGTGAGCGCTACGGGCTCCAGGTCGACCCCGAGGCAAAGATCTGGCAACTATCGGTGGGCGAGCAGCAGCGGGTCGAGATCTTGAAGGCGCTCTACCGCGACGCGCGGATTCTGATTCTCGACGAGCCAACCGCGGTGTTGACTCCGCAGGAGGCTGAGGCGCTCTTCGTCACGCTCCGCGCGATGGCGGCCGAGGGTCGCACCGTCATCTTCATCTCGCACAAGCTCCATGAAGTGATGGCCGTCGCCGACAGGGTGACCGTGCTTCGCGGTGGCCGGACGATCGCCACCGTTCCCACGGCGGGCGCCACAACCGAGTCGCTCGCTGCACTGATGGTGGGTCGCGAGATAGAGCCCGCTCGCCGTCGTGACGGCACGAGCGAATTGGGTGAGGTGTGCCTCACGCTTGAGGGGCTCACCGCCCGCGGCGACCGCGGCGTCGACGCGCTTCGTGATGTGTCCCTCGCTATCCGTCGTGGTGAGATCGTGGGGATCGCGGGGGTGGCCGGGAACGGCCAACGCGAGCTGGCCGAGGCGGTAACGGGGATGCGCCCGCTCGTGGCGGGGACAATCTCGGTCGACGGGCATGCGCTGCGCTCGGGAGATCCGCGCGCGGCGATCCGCGCGGGCATCGCGCACGTTCCCGAGGACAGGCTGCATACGGGTGTCGCCCCGAGCCTGAGCATTGCCGCCAATGTCGTTCTCAAGGCCTACCGCGACAGCGATGTCTCCGCAGGCCCGCTGTTGCGCCTGCGCCGCATCCGTGACCGCGCGCTCGACCTTGTCAAGCGCTACGACGTGCGCATGTCGGGGGTCAACACCCCGGCACGAAAGCTCTCGGGCGGCAACCTGCAGAAGGTCGTCCTCGGGCGCGAGTTCACGGGTGAGCCTCGCGTGCTCGTGATCGCGGCGCCGACGCGCGGGCTTGACGTGGGTGCAATCGAGACGGTGCACGCGTACCTGCGCGAGGCAGCAGATGGTGGTGCAGCCGTCCTCTTGATCAGCGAGGACCTCGACGAGGTGCGTGCGCTCTCCGACCGCATCGCGGTGATGTACGAAGGCTCACTCGTGGGTGAGGTCGACGCCGCGACTGCCACGGTCGAGGAGCTGGGGCTGATGATGGCAGGGTCGAGCACGAGAGTTGGCCCGTGAGAATCGAGAAGCGTCTCATCGAGCGCCGCTGGCTGTTCCTCGCCGTGCCGCTCGGCTCGCTCGTCGCGGCACTACTGGCGATAGCACTGGTGCTCGTCGCAACGGGCCATTCTCCCACGACGACGTTCCGCAGGCTCTTCGACGCCGCGTACCTCGACAACGGCGCGCTGACGACCTCGTTGATCGCAGCGACGCCGCTCGCGTTCACAGGGCTCGCAGCAGCGGTTGCGTTCCGCATGCGCCTCTTCAACATCGGAGGCGAAGGTCAGCTGTACTTCGGCGCGATCGGCGCTGCAGGCATTGCGATCCTGCTCGCGGGCCAATCGACCCCAGTGCTTGTGATCGCGATGATCGCCGGTGGGGCCGCGCTGGGGGCCGCCTGGGGTGCGATCCCGGGGCTTCTTCGGGCCTTCCTCCATACGAACGAGATCATCACGTCGCTGATGCTCAACTACGTCGCGGGCCTCGTTCTCAACTACCTCATCTTCGACAGCCTCTCGTACTGGCGCGACACCTCTCCGAGCGGCCAGGTATTCCCGCAGGGTAAGCCGCTCCCGGAGGCAGCCAGCTGGCCGGCGCTTTCGCTTGGGCCGGTCGACATTCCCTTCGGCTTTCTCGTCGCAACGGCGGGAGCGGTCGTGATCTGGGTGCTCTACACGCGTACGCGATTCGGGTTCGAGGCGCAGGTGATCGGCGACTCACCGCGGGCCGCCCGCTACGCCGGGATGCGGACACGGAGAAAGATCGTCGCGATCATGTGTCTCTCGGGCGCGATCGCCGGGATCGGCGGCGCGAGCCAGAATGGCGACTTCCGGCATGTGCTCGACGCGCGGGGGCTCCAGCAGGCGAACTACGGGTACACCGGCATCGTCGTTGCCGCTCTTGCGCGCTACAACCCCTTCGCCGTCGTCCTCGTTGCGTTCCTCCTCGGGGGACTGCAGAACGCGGGCTACGCGTTGCAAGGCGCCGACTTCCCCTCGGGCCTCGTGGGTGTCATGCAGGGAATGATCCTGTTCGCGATGCTCGGCGGTGAGCTGCTCGTCCGCTACCGGATTCGCTTCACCGGTAGGGCGAGACGTGCTCCGGAGGTGCCGGCGTGAACACCAGCCTCGTCGTGGTGATCGCCGCCTCAGCGGTCGCGTACGGGACGCCGCTTCTGTTCGCCGCGCTTGGCGAGCTGCTCGCCGAGCGCTCCGGCGTGCTCAACCTCGGGGTCGAGGGGATGATGCTCGTGGGCGCCGTCATGGGCTTTCTCTCGGTGCAGCGGCTTGGCGGCTCCCAGAGCGTGTCGCTCATACTTGCGATCTCCGTCGCTGCGCTCGCGGGTGCGGCGGTCGCTGCAGTCCTCGCATTCCTTGTGATCACGCTGCGGGCAAATCAGATCGTCTCGGGACTCGCGCTCACGATCTTCGCCGGTGCTGCGGGGCTCTCGTCGTACATCGGCAATGACTTCTCACTCGCCGACAACCCGGCGCGCTTCTCGTTCGGCCCGGCCAACCTCTTCGGGCTCGAGGACATCCCCGTGCTCGGGCCGGTGGTGTTCGCGCAAAACGTGCTCGTCTATCTCTCGTGGATCTGCGTCATCGCGGTCGGGCTCTATCTCTCGCGAACCCGTCCCGGACTTGAGGTGCGTGCCGTGGGTGAGTCGCCCGCGACCGCCGACGCAATGGGGATCTCGGTGACGCGCTACCGGTATGCGCACACGCTCCTGGGGGGAGCGTTCGCCGGGCTCGGCGGCGCCTGCTTCAGCCTTGCGCTCACCCCGCAGTGGGTAGACGGCCTCACCGCTGGTGCAGGCTGGATCGCGATTGCCCTTGTGATCTTCGCCTTCTGGCGTGCGGATCTGTGCCTCGTTGGCGCCTACGTCTTCGGAGCGTTGTCTGCACTCCCGCTCACATTGCAGGCCCGTGGTGTGACAATCGCGCCACAGGTGTTTCAGGCACTCCCCTACGTGATGACGATCCTCGTGCTCGTCGTCGTCTCCACCAGCGGCGCCAAGCGGCGGCTAGGTGCACCCGCCTCACTCGGCGAGCCGTACGTCCGGGAGGAGAGATAGATGGTTGATTCCGACTTCCCGCACCGCCGGAGAGCACCTGCGCGCGTCGCATCGCGGCCACCGGAACGTTCACCAAGGCGTCAAGCCTTACCTCCCGTTCCGGCAACCACGCTGCTTGGCGCAGACACCCCCCGGCAGCACGCCAATTCGAAACCAACCATCTGATGGACGTCGTTCGTCCGAGGACGCTCGACGAAGCGCTCCGGCTCAAGGCCGATCTCGCCCCTGAGTCAAGGTTCATCCAGGGTGGCACGGACGTGATGGTCGAGCTGAACTTCGACCACTCGCGCCCCCCTGCGCTCATCGATCTCAATGCCGTCGCGGAGCTGCGCGGCTGGCATCACGACGATGGAGCGGTCGTGCTCGGCTCGGGGCTCACCTATACCGAGGCGATGGGGCCGGAGCTCGCGCGACTCTTTCCCGCTCTCGCCATGGCCTCGCGAACCGTTGGCTCACCACAGATCCGTAACCGAGGGACGATCGGCGGCAACTTAGGCACTGCCTCGCCCGCCGGTGATGCGCTGCCTCCGCTGCTCGTCGAGGGGGCGATCGTCGAGATCGCCAGCGTGCGGGGGCACCGCGCTGTTTCTCTCGAGCAGTTCCTCATCGGCGTGAAGCGAAACGTGCTCGATTACGACGAGCTCGTCACTGCTGTCCGCATGACGCCGAGCGCCGCCCCACAGACGTTCATGAAGGTGGGAACGCGCAACGCGATGGTGATCTCCGTCTGCTCGCTTGCGCTTCAGGTGGACGCCGAGCTCGGTGAGATTCGCGCAGCCTTTGGGTCGGCCGCGACGGTAGCGACGCTTGTACAGGTTCCGCTCGCCGAGGCAGACAGCGTCGCCGAACGCGTTGTCGCGGCTGCGCGGCCGATCGACGATGTCCGCGGCACGGCCGCCTACCGGCGTCACGCGCTCGGCGTGCTTGCGACGCGCGCGCTCAGTAGGTGTCTATGAGAATCGCGCTCACGGTCAATGGCGAGCGGCACGAGGCCGACGTCTGGGGCGGCGAGAGCCTCCTCTACGTGCTCCGTGAACGGCTCGGTCTTCCCGGGTCGAAGAACGCGTGTGAGCAGGGTGAGTGCGGCTCGTGCTCGGTGCTTTTGGATGGCGAGCTCGTCTGTGCGTGCCTCGTGCTTGGGGCACAGGCCGATGGGCGCGAGCTCGTCACGGTTGAAGGAATCGCCGAGGGTGGCTCACTCGACCGGGTGCAGGAGGCATTCGTCGAGGCGGGCGCAGTGCAGTGTGGGTTCTGCACCCCGGGCCTGATCGTCGCAACGGTCGACCTGCTCTCGCGGGTGCCCTCGCCGAGCGACGACGAGATTCGCGAGGCGCTCTCCGGCAACGTTTGCCGGTGCACGGGGTACGGGCGCATCTTTGCTGCGGTGAGGAAAGCAGCCGAACGATGAAGCCAGTCCAGACTTCAGTCAGCACTGAGGGGAATGCGCTTCCTCTCCACGCAGCCGCGCGTCCGGTCATACAGCGCAGACTGACGTCTGGGCTGGGGCTGGGGCTGGCCACCACACAGGTCACCCGACCCGACGGGATCCCGAAGGTGACGGGCGAGTTCGCGTACTCGAGCGATCTCAGCGCGCCCGGAATGTTGTGGGGGCGGACGCTTCGTAGCCCGCACCCGCACGCTCGCATCGTCTCGATTGAGCTCGGCGCTGCCCTAGCGATGCCTGGCGTGCACGCTGTCCTCACCCACGCTGACGTTCCGGGTGACAAGACCTACGGGCTCGAGTTCGCTGATCAACCCGTGCTCGCGAGCGACCGTGTCCGCTATCACGGTGAGCCGGTGGCGCTTGTTGCCGCCGACCACCCCGAGCAGGCCCGGCGCGCGGCAGAGGCGATCGTGGTCGAGTACGAGCCGCTGGTGGTTGTCTCGGACATGGAGCACGCGACCGAGTCTCTGGCGATCCACGATGGTCGTCCGACGGCAGGCCACGGCTACCGGGACGATGCGCGGCCTAACGTGCTGCGCCACATCGAGATCACGCACGGCGACCCCGAAACGCCCGGCGATGTGGTCGTCTCAGGTGTCTACGAGGTCGGCACGCAGGACCAGGCTTTCCTTGGGCCTGAGTCTGGTATCGCGATTCCCGACGGCGAGGGCGGGATCGACATCCACGTTGCAACGCAGTGGCTGCACGTCGACCGCGATCAGATCGCGCCGTGTCTCGGCCTTGCGCCTGAGATGGTTCGGATACACCTTGCAGGAGTTGGTGGTGCCTTCGGGGGACGCGAGGATCTGTCGATCCAGATCCATGCAGCGCTGCTCGCACTCCACACGGCGCGGCCGGTGAAGATGGTCTACGACCGCTCCGAGTCGTTCGTCGGTCACGTCCACCGCCACCCTGCGCGGATGTGGTTTGAGCACCGGGCGACGCGCGAGGGCCGCATCACGTGTGTCCACGCCAAGATCCTTCTCGATGGAGGCGCGTACGCATCGAGCTCGGCGGCGGTCGTCTCCAACGCCACCACACAGGCCGTTGGCCCATATCGCGTCGACAACGCGCGCCTTGTGGGAACCGTCGTCTACACCAACAACCCGCCGTGCGGCGCCATGCGTGGTTTCGGTGCCGTCCAAACGTGCTTTGCGAGTGAAGCGCAGATGGACAAGCTTGCCGCGGCACTCGAGATCGACCCAATCGAGCTCCGGCTGTTGAACGCGCTCGAGCCTGGCGATCGCATGCCGACCGGGCAGCGCGCACCGGAGTGCCTCCCGGTGGCAGAGGTCATTCGGCGGGCGGCCGCGCTTCCGATGCCGGAGCCCGAACCATTGCCGCGCGATCCGCTGCGACTCCCCGGCGGCGCCGGCTCAACGACGTTCGGCGAAGGTGTGCGGCGAGGTGTCGGATTCGCCGTGGGGATCAAGAATCTCTGTTTCTCAGAAGGCTTCGACGACAGTTGTGCGGCGCGCGTGGAACTCTCAATGGATGGCTCCGCGGTTGTCCACTGCGCGGCAGCTGAGGTTGGTCAAGGTGTCGGAGCGGTGATTCTCGGCATCGCCCGGCGCGAGCTTGGCACCGACGAGGTGACTCTGGCGCCGCACTCGACGGTGCGGGTTGGATCAGCCGGGTCGACCTCGGCGTCACGCATGACGTGGATGGCCGCCGGCGCGACCCGCGATGCGTGTGTCGCCGCGCGCGAGGAGCACGAGCGGACGGGCGCAGCGGTCGATATCGAGCGCGTGTATCGACACGTCGAGACATCGCCGCTTGATCCCGAGACGGGCCAGGTGCTCGGCGACCGCGTTCATGCGGGGTATGCCGTCTCTGCGATGCGCGCTGTGGTCGAGGTCGATGTCGACCTTGGGCTCGCCCGGGTCGTGTGGATCGGCACCGCGCAAGACGTAGGACACGCGCTCGATCCACTCGCGGTGATTGGTCAGATCGAGGGCGGCACAGCGCAAGGCATCGGTCTGGCATTGATGGAGGAGCTCGAGGTGCGCGACGGAGTGATCCGCAACGCGAGCTTTACGGACTATCTCCTGCCCACCACCCTCGACATGCCGCCGGTCGATATCGACCTCGTCGAGATCCCGAATCCTGACGGGCCGTACGGCGTTAAGGGCGTTGGCGAGCCACCGACCGTGGTGTCGTCTGCCGCGGTCGCGGCGGCGCTCCGCGATGCGACAGGGCACGAGCTCGCGCGGATTCCCGTTTCGCCGGACGCTCTGGCTGGGCTCTGAGTCGCGCTTACGCGTTACGCGCGTGGTGCGTAGTCGACGCTGATGCTTGACCACGCTTCGCTCGCGAGCCAGTCCGATACCGCTCGCCAAAGCGGAGCGTCGAGTTGCGCGTGCGACGACCGCACCCAGGAGCGGACGCCGGAGGGGTAGATGTAGACGCAGCCGATGACGTCATCGCTCGCCGGGTCGAGGACGGAATAGGTGAAGCCTCGGTGGTCGCGAAAGTGCCGCGCATGCATCTCGAGATCGGCCAGATTCCTGGAGGCCGACATGGGCGTTGGCCACTGATCGTCCGCGGAGACACTCCACCCAGGCGTGGAACGGATGTGGTCGATGCTCGTGCCCCAGGCAGCGTGGTCGCGCTCGTTGTGTTCCGGGCCGAGCGGGACGAGCCGGAACAGCTCGGTGGCATGGCCGCGTGGAGGGACAAAGTCAGCTGGCACAAACCCCGAGCGACGCTGCACCACCGTCAGCTCGTACGGTGCCCCGGGCCGAAGCGGCGGTGCAAGCTCGTTGGCGAAGCACTCGCCCACGGCGGAGGCAAGGTCAGCGGGTGTGCGCGGCCGCGCGCCCGAGACGAGCAGATGGCGGGCGACCTCCCCGCGAGTCTTCTTCGCCATGTGTGAGACGACGCGTCGAGCGCCGTCGTGCTCCTCTACGACCGACACGTGGACTGTCCGCCGGGCCGCCTCGCGTGACGGGCGCCAGGCCGTGGCATAGGTGGTCGAGCGACAGTCGACGATCACGCGGCCGTCTGTGGCCTCGTCCAGTGGCGCTCGCAGGCCAGGGCGCCAATACGCAGCGTCCATGTCGCGGTGGTAGGCCGGCACGCGATCGGTTGGTCGCAGCGCCCCAAACTGGGCGGAGGCGATCACGAGGTTGCGCGCGCTGCCCCGCGGAAGGGTGGCGATCTCAAGTGCTGCGTAGAGAACGCCGGTGTACAGCCGGCTGGCAGGTGTCGTCGGCGCCCGCCGAAGCTCGTCGGTGAGCAGCGCATCGCGAAGCGCTGCGAGGGCTGGGAAGGAGAGAGTTGCGAGATCTAGCGGCTTGCCTCGTGTCGGGGTGTACTTGCTCTCGCTCGGCGGCAGCAGGATCAGCGGGGGTCGGCGGGCGGCCATCAGCACGGCATGGTGCCAGCCCCAGCGTCAGGCCCGTCGTCCTGGGAGAGACCAGCAGCTCAGACGTCGACTGCGCTCTGCGCCTCGAACAACGCCTCCCACCGCGCCAGCTGCGTCTGCAGCTCCTCATGGGCGGCAGTGTGCGCAGCGAGAACGTCCATGTTCGTCCAGTCCGCGGCCAGGCGCGCCTCGACCTCGGCGACCTTCAGCTCGAGCTGTGCGACCAGCTTCTCAACCGCCTCGAGCTCGCTCGGCTTCTTCTTGACGGCCTTCGCGGGTCGTGGCGTCCGTGCAGGCACCTCTCTCGCCGGCGCGGCCGGCGCATCTTCGCGCTCGCGGATGAGGTCAGCCCACGCGCCGTCGTACGAGCGAAGTCGTTGTTCCTCGACGGCGATCATCCGGTGCGGCACGGCGTCGAGAATCGCCCGGTCATGCGAGACGAAGAGGAGCGTGCCGGGGAAAGCCTCGAGTGCGGCCTCGAGCGCCTCGCGGCTCTCAAGATCAAGATGGTTCGTCGGCTCGTCGAGCACGAGGAGGTTGGCGCCTGAGGCCACCACAAGAGCAAGCGCCAGCCGCCGGCGCTCTCCACCAGAGAGCACGCTGACGTCCTTCTCGTGAACCTCCCATCCCGAGAACAAGAACTTGCCAAGGAGCGACTGAGCCTGCGGTCGAGCGAGGCCTGTCGCCGAGATCGTGGCAGCCAGCACCGTGCCCGACTTCGGCAGCTCTGCCTCATGCTGGGAGAAGTACGCCGGAATGACCCCGTGGCCCAGTGAGATCTTGCCCGCAGCGGGTTCGCGGTTCCCGAGGATCGTCTCAAGGAGCGTGGTCTTCCCTGAGCCATTCGGGCCGACAAGCGCGACGTGTTCGCCCCGCTCGAGCACGAAGTCCGCGTCGATAAGCAGCTCCTTGTCTCCCGCGGCGATGTCGAGCCCCGTCGCCTCAACCACGATACGCCCGGTGCGCGCGGGCTTGAGGAACTCGAATCCGAGCGACCGGTTGCGGCTCGTCAGCGACTGGAGCTCACTCGAGGCGCCCTTGCGCTCTGTCTGGAGACGCCCGATCTGGGTGAGCTTCGCCTGGGCCTGCTTCGCCTTGCTCTTCTTGTAGCGGAACCGCTCGACGAAGCGTTGGAGGCGCTCGATGTCGACGTCGACCCGGCCGAGCTGCGTTGCGACCGCGGAGGCGCGAGAGGCCTTCTCGAGCCTCCAGCTCGACCATGTTCCGTCGAAGAAGAAGGGCTTCGGGCCGCCAAGCTCAAGCACGGCGGTGGTGACCGCTTCAAGGAACCAGCGGTCATGGGCGACGAGAATGATCGCAGCGTCCCGCGTCATGAGATCGCGCTCGAGCCATTCGAGCGCCTCGACATCGAGGTGGTTTGTGGGCTCGTCGAGGAGCAGCAGGTCGGGATCCGAGGTCAGCGCGCGGCCCAGCGAGGCCCGGGTAAGCTCGCCGCCCGAGAAGGTCTGCAGCTCACGGTCGAGATCCGAGTCGCGGAAGCCCAAGCCCCGGACCGTGGCGGCCGCCTTGTCGCGCCACGCCCATCCCCCCGCGTGCTCAAGCCGTGCCTGGGCGGCGCCGTACGCCCGCATCGTTGCGCTCCCGTGGTCACCGCCCGCCATTGCAGTCTCGAGACGTTGCAACTCGGTCTCGATCGCAACCAGATCGGCAGCGCCCGACAGAACGTACTCGCGCAGCGTGAGCCCCTCGTCGCGTGGCGGTCGCTGATCGTGGAGCGCGATGCGCGTGCCCTTGCGAAGGCCAAGCTCGCCGCCCTGGAGGGACGTCTCACCAACGATTGCCCGCAGCAGCGTCGTTTTTCCGGCCCCGTTAGGGCCGGCGAGTGCAAGCCGGTCGCGTCGGCGCAGCGTGAACGAGACCCCGTCGAAGAGGGGGTCTCCCGAGAACTCCTTGCGGAGCGAGGAGGCGGTGAGCACGGCCACGACCCTGCATTCCAGCAGCCACTCGGCGAGTCCGTACGTTTGGATAGGTCGTCCTTTGTTGCAATGTGGTCGCCAACGGTCGCTCCGTCATTCAGCTTCGAGCGTCTTGACTATGCTCGGGACACCCCGTGACCGATCCCGCCCGCCTCACCATTGACACCATCCGTGCCCTCGCGATGGACGCGGTGCAGAAAGCGAACGCTGGTCACCCCGGAACGGCAATGGCGCTGGCGCCGGTCGCGTACCTCCTCTACGGCGAGGAGATGCGGCACGACCCGGCGACGCCCGACTGGCCCGGCCGCGATCGCTTCATACTGTCCGCCGGCCACGCGTGCGTGCTGCAGTATTCGGCGCTTCACCTCGCGGGCTACGACGTCACGCTTGAGGATCTCCAGCAGTTTCGCCAGTGGGGCTCGCGCACGCCTGGTCATCCCGAATGGGGGCATACCGCTGGGATAGAGACAACGACGGGGCCACTCGGACAGGGCTTCGCGAACGGCGTCGGCATGGCAATTGCACAGCGCTTCCTGGCCGATCGCTGGAACCGGCCCAAGCACGAGATCGTCGGCAACTGGATCTACGCGATCTGCTCCGACGGCGATCTGATGGAAGGTGTCTGCCAGGAGGCCGCCTCGATCGCCGGACAGCTCGGTCTGGGCCAGCTCGTCTACGTCTACGACGACAATCGGATCACCATCGACGGTTCAACCACGTTGAGTTTCGATGGGGAAGACAAGGGCAAACGCTTTGAGGCTCAGGGCTGGCACGTCCAGCATGTTGCCGATCCGAACGATCTCGACGCACTCCGCTCCGCCTTCGCTGAGGGACGCGCCGAGACATCGCGCCCGTCGCTGATCGTTCTCCGCACGCACATTGCGTATCCCGCGCCGCACGCGGTCGACACCTCGAAGGCACACGGGGCCCCGCTTGGCGATGCCGAGATTCGCGCCACCAAGGAGATCATGGGCTTCGACCCCGAGGTCACCTTCGCGGTCGCGGATGAGGTTCGCGCCCACATGGCGGGGGTGGGCGAGCGCGGCGCCGCGGCGCGAACAACCTGGGAGGAGCGGTTCGCCGAATGGGCGGCGGCGTATCCCGAGCTTGCCGCCGAACGCGATCTCGATCTCAAGGGCGTCCCACGCGACGGCTGGCGCGAGGCACTCCCCGTCTTTCCCAAAGGGGAGGCCGTTGCCACTCGCGATGCCGGCAAGAAGGTGATGCAGGCGCTCAAGCGTTTCACACCCACGATGATCGGTGGTGCCGCCGATCTCGTCGAGTCGACCAAGACGGAGTTCGAAGGATCGGGGATCTTTTCCAGCAGCCATGTCGGTCGCAACATCCCGTTCGGGATCCGCGAGCATGCGATGGGCGCAATCGTCAATGGCATTGCGCTTGAGCCGGCGATGCTCTCGCCCTACGGCTCGACGTTTCTGATCTTCTCGGACTACATGCGGCCAGCGGTACGGCTCTCCGCCCTGATGGGACTTCCGTCGGTGTGGGTCTGGACGCACGACTCGGTTGCCGTCGGCGAGGATGGCCCGACGCATCAGCCCGTCGAGCATCACATGGCGCTTCGGACGATTCCGAACCTCTGGTACGTGCGACCCGCCGATGCGAACGAGACGTCAATGGCGTGGCGGATCGCGGTCGAGCGCACTGACGGGCCGGTTGCTCTCGCGCTGAGCCGCCAAAAGCTCCCCACGTTCGACCGCAACGAGTGTGGTGCCGCCGAGGGTGCCCTTCGCGGGGCGTACACGCTATGGCAGCGCGGCGAGGGCGAGCCCGACGCGATCGTCGTGGCTACCGGGTCAGAGGTGCATCTCGCGCTTGAGGGAGCCCAGCAGGTAGACGCGAACGTCCGGGTCGTGTCGATGCCTTGTTGGGAGCTCTTCGAGAACCAGCCCGTCGACTACATCGAGTCTGTTCTCCCGCGCGGAGTCTCATGCCTCTCGCTCGAGGCCGGGATCACCTTTGGGTGGAGCCGTTGGGCCACCACAAGCATCGGGATCGACCGCTACGGCGCGTCGGCTCCCTCTGAGCGGGTACTCGAGGAGTACCGCATCACGGCTGAGGCTGTCACCTCCGCGCTCAAGGCGGAGCTCGCGTGAAGGTCGCCGCTGGCTTTGACCATCGCGGCGTCGTTCTACGCGAGTCGGTGCTCGCGGCGATTGCGGCAGCAGGTCACGACCCTGTCGATCTTGGCGTCGATACCGACACGGAACGGGTCGACTACCCCGACATCGCTGAGAACGTCGCCATGGCGATCCGGTCAGGCCGGGCAGAGCGCGGCGTGCTCGTGTGCGGCTCGGGCGTGGGTGCCTCGATCGCGGCGTCGAAGATCCCAGGGATCCGCGCGGCCGTATGCCACGACACGTTCTCGGCCCATCAAGGGGTTGAGCATGACGACATGAATGTCCTGTGCCTCGGTTCCGGAATCATCGGCGATTCGGTCGCCACCGAACTGATCGGCGCTTTCCTCGGTGCGAGGTTCATCGCCGAGGGTCGCTACCTGACCCGGCTTGAGAAGGTCGAGAAACTGGAGAAGATCGTTGATGGCTGAAACGAGATTGCAGAAGCTCTCCGCGGCGGGTGTGAGCGTGTGGATCGATTCGCTCTCTCGCGAGATGCTCGAGTCAGGGGAGCTCGCGCGGATGATGGACGAGAGCTCGGTCGTTGGCGTGACCTCAAACCCGACGATCTTCCAGAAGGCACTTGCCGATGGCAATCTCTACGACCGCCAGCTTGCCGAAGTCGCTGGGTCGACCGACGACGCGTTCGAATGGTTCTTCGCGCTTGCAACCGAGGACATTCGCGCCGCGTGCGATCTGATGCGCCCCGTCTGGGAGAGCACCTCGGGCGTTGACGGTTGGGTGTCGCTCGAGGTCGATCCCACGCTTGCGTACGACCGCGAGGCGACCTTCGCTCAGGCGATCCGCTTCCACTCCGAGGTCGATCGGGAGAACCTCTACGTCAAGATTCCCGCGACCAGGCCCTGTCTCGGCGCGATCGAGGACTGCATCGCCAAGGGCAGGTCGATCAACGTCACGCTCATCTTCTCCCTTGAGCGCTACGCCGCCGTGGCCGAGGCCTACATTCGCGGTGTCGAGAGGCTTGTTGCGACGGGTGGCGACCCGTCGAAGGTGGCATCGGTCGCGAGCTTCTTTGTCTCCCGCGTGGACAGTGAGGGCGACAAACGCCTTGGTGCGCTGGGTCGCGACGATCTCGCGGGCAAGCTGGCTATCGCGAATGCAAGGCTCGCGTATGCCCATTGGCAGGACGCGTTCTCGGGCGAGCGCTGGGCCTATCTCGCGGGAAAAGGGGCGCGTCCGCAGCGGTGCCTCTGGGCCTCTACCTCGACGAAGAATCCCGAGTACCGCGACGTGCTCTATGTCGAGGAGCTGATCGGGCCCGAGTCGGTTAACACCATGCCGGCGGAGACCGTCGCCGCCTTCGCCGATCACGGCGAGGTGCGCGGCTCGACGATTACCGAGGACATCGCCGGCGCCAGGGCGCTCATGGAGGCGCTCGCTACGGCCGGGCTCGACTACGACGACGTGGTAGCGACCCTTGAGCAGGAAGGGGTTGAGAAGTTCGCCGACTCGTTCGCCGACCTCCTCGCAGGACTGCGCGCGAAGGCCGGCGCCGTCGTTACGTCGTGAGTGAACGCAAGAACCCGCTCGAGGAAGGGCTCGGCCTCCGCCGCAGGCCCGACCCGTGCGCGATCGTGATCTTCGGAGCCTCGGGTGACCTCACGAAGCGGAAGATCATTCCGGCCCTCTACTCGATGGCGTATCGCCGCCTCCTGCCCGAGCGGTTTGCAATCGTTGGGGTCGCGCGGTCGGAGCAGTCGACGCGGGCGTTCATCACGGCGATGCGTGATTCCGTCAAGAGCCACGCACGCGACCCCTATCGCACGGACGTCTTCAACCAGCTCGCCTCGGGTGTCCGCTACGTCTCGACCGACTTTGCCGACGATGCCGGTGAGGACAAGGTCGGCGACGTGCTCGTCGAGCTTGATCGAACGCACGGCACCGGGGGCAACAGGCTCCATTACCTCGCTGTGCCGCCGCAAGCGTTTCCCATCGTCGTCCGCGAGCTCGGCGAGCGACGCGCCCGCGAGAGTGGCTGGACGAGGCTCATCATCGAGAAGCCGTTCGGTCGCGACCTGGCCTCTGCCCAGGAGCTGACCAAGCTCATCGGCAACTGGTTCAACGAGGACGAGCTCTTTCGCATCGACCACTACCTCGGTAAGGAAACCGTCCAGAACATGCTCGCGTTGCGCTTCGCAAACGGCATCTTCGAGCCGATCTGGAACCGCCAGTTCATCGATCATGTCCAGATCACGGTGTCCGAGTCGATGGGAATCGAGGGACGGGCAGGCTTCTACGAGTCAGCTGGCGCGATTCGCGACATCTTCCAGAACCATCTGCTGCAGTTGCTCGCGCTGATCGCGATGGAACCACCGATCGACTTCACCGCGGATTCGGTGCGTAACGAGAAGGTCAAGGTGCTGAAGGCCATGCACACTCCTGGCCCCAAGTCGGTCGTGCGCGGACAGTACGGTCGCGGCTGGGTCGAAGGCGAGGAGGTCGTCTCGTACCGAGAGGAGCAGGGCGTGAACCCGGCTTCTCTGACCGAGACGTTCGTGGCCGCGAAGCTTTACGTCGACAACTGGCGCTGGGCGGATACGCCGTTCTACGTGCGCGCCGGCAAGAGGCTTGCACGACGCGAGACCACGATCGCGATCCAGTTTCAGCGCGCTCCGCATCCGCCCTTCGAGGAGATCGCCGGTGACGGGCTGCGACCGAACGTCCTTCTGATCCATGTCCAGCCAGACGAGGGTGTATCGCTTGCCGTCGGCGCCAAGGTGCCGGGCGCGGGAATGTCGATTCGCACCGTGCACATGGACTTCCAGTACGGCGGCGCATTCCGGGAAGGACTTCCTGAGGCTTACGAACGACTCATTCTCGACGCGATGCTCGGCGACGCGACGCTCTTCACTCGCGGCGACGAGGTTGACGAGCAGTGGAAGCTCGTCGACTCGATCGTCGGAACGTGGGGCCGCGACAAGCCGACCTTCCCGAACTACGGCGCTGGGACCTGGGGCCCGGCAACAGCCGACGATCTCCTCCACCGCGACGGGCGTTCGTGGCGGAGACATTGATCGGACACGTGGATGAGTTGATGCAGAATCGACACGTTTCGCCCTTGACACGGAACGGTGTCTGACACCGATGGGCGTCGTCTCCGACATCGAACGCAAGCTCGCGCGGCTTCGGAGCGAGCAGCAAGACGACGGACTGCCCGAGTTGCGTACCAGCACGATGACGCATGTCGTTTGGGCGCCGCCCAAGTGGCTACCCCGGGCGCAGAAGGTGCTGCACGGGATGGCCGAGCGACATCCGTCCCGGACGATCTTCCTCGTCCCGCAGCCTGGCAAGGTCGACCGGGTCGAATCGCGCACGACTGTCCGCGACTTCGAGATCGGAGGGGGACGCGAGGTTCTCTCGGAGGTGATCGAGATCCACCTGTACGGACGGGCCGCCGATCACCCGGCCTCGATCGTGCTGCCGCTGCTGATCTCCGACCTACCTGCGTTCTGCCGTTGGCGAGGTGAGCCAGCCTGGGAGAGCGCGGCGCTTTCGGAGCTCGCGTCGGTCTGCGATCGCCTCGTCGTGGATTCCAACGAGTGGAGAGACGTTCCGGCGGCGTACTCGAGACTGGCCGGGTTATTCGAAGGGCCGGTCGTCTCAGACCTCGCCTGGCGGCGGGCCCTCCCCTGGCGCGCCCGCCTCGCCGAGTGCTGGCCCGGTATCAAGCGGCTCGACCGCCTTCGCGTCGAAGGGCCGAAGGCCGATGGACTGCTTCTCGCGGGCTGGCTCCGCTCTCGCTTGCGACGCGAGGTGGCCCTCTCCCAGAAGTCCTCGGGCCCATCGCCGGTGATCGAAGGGGTATGGCTCGACGGCGATCCGGTCAAGCTCCCGTTTGGCGAGTGCCTCACAGGCAGCGCGTTGCTCTCGGCCGAGCTCGACAACCTCGGGCGCGACAGGATCTATGAAGCCGCTGTGGGCACCTTTGCGCCACCGCGGAAACGCGTCAGATAGCACCTGGCCAACCGCCAGGACAGGCCCTGGCGCATTGCCATTATCCCACTGCCTCCAGCAACGCGGCATGCAGATGCCCGTTCGATGAGATCGCGCTGCCACCGTCGATCCGACTCACGCCGCTGAAGTCCGAGAACGTCCCACCGGCCTCCTCGACGATCGGCTGGATCGCTGCGAGATCCCACGCAGTCACGCCGACGGCGTCGATCGCACCGTCGATGGCGCCCTCGGCGACCAGCATGTGACTCCAGAAGTCGCCGTATCCCCGCGCGTGCCAGGCACGTGTCGCGAGCGCCGGGACAGGTTGCTCGACGGCGAAGCTCAACACGGCGTCCTCGACCCGCTGAATCGCCGACACCCGGACTCGGTCGCCGCTCGCATACGCTCCGCCGCCACGCTCGGCCCACCCGCGCCGGCCGAGAGCCGGCGCCGACACCACGCCGAGCCTTACG
>JANNQQ010000266.1:0-5935 GCA_031400835.1 Actinomycetes bacterium
GGAGGCGGAGGCGGAGGCGGAGGCGGAGGCGGAGGCGGAGGCGGAGGCGGAGGCGGAGGCGGAGGCGGAGGCGGAGGCGGAGGCGGAGGCGGAGGCGGAGTGGATCCGCACTGCACCGTCACCGAGGCCGACGCTTGCGCGCTCTGCGAGCCTGAGTTCCAGGTCACGCTCGCCACGTTCGTGCGTCCTGTAGCTGGGCACTCAAACGTCTCGTTGTACGAGAACGACGTCGACCGGTCACGGAGCTCACCCGACATGGTGTCGAAGTCAAGGGTGACAGGGCCGGCGAAGATCGAAGAGTTGTCGTCCACGACCGCTGTGCTGTCGTGCGCCCGTGAACCCCAACGGATATCGACGCTCGTCGAGGCAGAGCCTCCATCCCACGAGGCGGTTGCCGTGTTCGTCGCGACCTGCGTCGTCGGCGCCGCCGAGTACGTGCATGAAAGCGAACCATTCGCGGGGATCGTCAGACCTGACGTTGCGCCATCGCAGCTGACAGCAGCTCCGTCGAGCGAATCCGCAACCGAGACACCCGTCACGTCGACGTTGTTCGGGTTGGAGACGACGATCGTTCCCGCCACTGAGTAGTTGCCGCGCACCCAGGTCGCGCCGACCGAGATCAGCCAGTTGACCGTGCCCGATCCTCCCTCAGGAAGCACGAGCGTCGCGCTCGACCCATAGGTCGAATCCGTCGAATTCTTGACCTGCTTCTGGATCGTCCACGTATAGATCTTCGAGAAGCGTCCTTGCGCGGTCTTCGACACTGTGAGCGGCGCGAGCTGCGTTGACAGCTGTCGCTTGCTCACCGCACCTGCGCTTGCCGTCACGGCGAGTGCAGCGAGAGCCAAGACCAGCAGCACCAGTCGATTCGGCCTACCCCCCAATTTCCTCATCCCCACTCCTTCTTCGTCTCCACGCGAAACACAGCCCATGGTGTTGGCACTCCATAGTTGCCGCAGCGTAGCCCCCTTTTGGGTCACGTGCCATCCCCATATTGAGGGAGCCATCAGACAGTTGTTCCCCCGAAGGGGTGTCTGAACGGGTGCATGCGACTCCTCGAACGAGTATCCCCCCTCCGGGGGAAGACGCCCCGCCTGGAATCCCCGATACCTCGTTGCAATGCGGTTTATTGCTCTCGCTCTCGTCCTCTTCGCAGCTCTTGCCCCGGCGACGTCCGTTGCAGGGCAGCGTGCGAGCGGCTCCCAACGCTCTCAGACGCTTGAAGAAGCGATCGGCCGCGAGGTCAACGTGCTGCGCTCGCAGCGCGGCTTGCGAACGCTTGCCTCTTCTCCGGCGTTGCGTAAGGCGGCTCAATCACATTCTGTTGCGATGCTCGCCAGAGGCTTCTTTGCACACGAATCGGCTGATGGGACTCCGTTCGACACGAGGCTGCGGCGGTTCTATCCGGCCCAAACCGACTACTGGACTGTCGGCGAGAACCTCGCGATGGCAGGTCCAACAGAGCCGCTTGCGAAACAGGTGGTTGCGTCGTGGATGAGGTCTCCACGACACCGCGCGAATCTCCTTGGTCATCGCTGGCGCGAGTACGGGATCGGCGTGCGGTTCGCCGATTCGGCGCGCGGGGCGTTCGGAGGGGCAGCGACCTGGGTCGTCACGCTCGACCTCGGCTCGCGTCGCAAGTAGCCGCCTCCCACGACGCGGTAGTCTTCCCTCCGGGACCGATGGCAGGACCGGTGGTTTGGGCGTCGAAACGCTCTTAACCGTCGGCGGCCGAACCAAATTCGACGGCTTTGGAGCAGCCGCCGGCGGACCAGCAATCGAGGAGTGGGCGTTGGAACCCGAGCGACGAGATCGCGAGTGGGAAAATTGGCCTGGGCGTGGCACGCCGGACGGAACCGTCCGGGGACGCCTGCGCGGCCTCTTCTCGCCCACCGATGACGCCGAGGTAGAGATCGAGGAGCTCATCGAAGCACGGAGTCGCGACCTCGAGCTTCGCACCGCAGAGCTGACGTCAACGATCGGTGACCTTCAACGCCGCGAAGAGGAAACGCGCGCGTTACGGACCGCGATTGAGACCATGCTGCGCGACGGCGCGGACGAGCTCGATCAGCGTCATGAGCAGCTCACCGCACTCTCCTCCGAGACGATTCGCCGCGAAACAGAGCTCGAGGAGGTTGAGCGTGCGCTTGAGGAGCGCCGCCAGGAGCTCGGCGCCGTTGAGCTCCGACGCGCTGCGGTCGAGCGCCGCGAGACGAGTCTTACAGCACAGCAGGTCGAGCTCGAGCGGATCCGCGATGAGCTCGCGGCCCGAGTCGCCGATGCCGAGGAGCGTGCGGCGGAGCTTGAGCGCCGCCGCGTCGAGGCCGAGCGTCGTTCAACGGAGCTCGCGGACCTCGCCTCGAATCTTGAAGCGCAGGCGACGGAGCTTGCGGGCATCGGACAGGCCGAAGATCAAACACGACCCTACGACAACACCAGCCACATCCTCGTGGTACCGGGCTCGGCGTATCGGCTCGTCCACCGGGACGGAGCTCCACCAGAGACAGGCGACAGGGTGGTAATCGACGACGTGAGATTCTGCGTGACCCGCGTGGGCAGGTCGCCGCTTCCTGGTGATCGCCGCGGCTGCGCCTTCCTCGAAGCCGCCCGCTAGAAGCACGGGAAGGCGGTTGCGCTACGCGCGTGTCCCGCCTGGCCTCCACAACGGCTCATCGCGCTCATCACCTGCGTTTGCCGCGCGGGCAAGGATGAAGAGAAGGTCAGAGAGCCGGTTGAGATAGACGAGTGTCAGAGGGCTGATCTCGACGAGCTTTGCCGCTGCAAGGGTCTCGCGCTCCGCGCGACGAGCAACCGTGCGCGCGACATGGAGGCCTGCCGCTGCCGGGCTCCCGCCCGGGAGGATGAAGCTTCGCAACTCCGGCAAGGTGTCGTTGAGCCGGTCGCAGTCGGCTTCGAGCACGTCGATCATCGTTTGCTCGACTCGGAGGCGCCCCTCAACTGCCACGGGCACACAGAGGTCGGCGCCGAGGTCGAACAGCTCGTTCTGGACACGTTCGATCACCGTTCTCACCGGCGCGGGAACGTCGCCGGCCAGGATCACGCCGAGCTGGGCGTTGAGTTCGTCAACGGTCCCGAATGCGCCAAGACGCGGGTCGAGCTTCGACACTCTGGAGCCGTCACCGAGCGACGTCTCCCCCGCGTCTCCACCTCGTGTGTAGATACGGGTGAGGCGGACAGGTTCGTCGCGAGAGCGGGCCACGACTCGAGCCTACCGAGCCGTATTCAGGAGACCGCGGAGGAGCTCTCGGGCTATAACGATCCGCTGGATCTCGCTGGTGCCCTCGTAGATCTCGGTGATCTTGGCGTCGCGGTAGTAGCGCTCGGCCGGGAAGGCAGTCGTGTAGCCAACGCCGCCGAGCACCTGAATCGCCTCCTGCGAGGCGTGGACGGCTGTCCGCGACGCGTGGAGTTTTGCCATGGCACCCTCGGCGGTGTGCGGCTGCCCTGCCTGTTTGAGCCAGGCTGCACGGTAGGTGAGCAGCCGTGCCGCGGCGATCTCTGTCGCCATGTCGGCGAGCTTGAACTGGATGGCCTGGAACTCGGCGATCTTCGAACCGAACTGCTCGCGCTCGACGGCGTACGCCGTTGCGGTGTCGAGCGCTGCCTGCGCGATCCCAACCGCCTGCGCCGCGATCCCGATACGACCGCCGTCAAGGGTGTTCATGGCCACAGCGAAGCCCTTGCCCTCTTCGTGGAGAAGCCGCTCACGGTCGACCCGGACATCGTTGAGAGCGAGATCAACCGTCGACGACGAGTGGAGGCCAAGCTTCTCCTCCTCACGGGTCACCTCGGCCTGATCGCCGTCAACGATGAAGGCCGAGATCCCCCGCGACCCCTGGACGGTGCGGTCGGTGCGGGCGAAGATAAGGATCGTTCCCGCATGGGCGCCGGTGGTGATCCACTGCTTCGAGCCCGAGATCGACCACCCGCCCTCGATGGGGTCAGCCACGGTCAGGAGCGACCCCGCATCCGATCCGGAACCGGGCTCCGTGAGTGCGAAAGCCCCGAGTTGCTCACCCCGCGCGAGCGGTGGGACGAAGCGCGCTTTCTGCTCGGCCGTGCCGTACGTGACGAGCGGGAGTGTCGCTGCACTCGTGTGCACGGCAACGGTGACCCCGACTCCAGCATCACCGCGCGACAGCTCCTCAAGGGCGATGACATACGAGACGAAGTCCGCCCCTGCGCCGCCGAGCTCATCCGGAACACAGATCCCCATGAGGCCAAGCTCACCGAGCCTCGTAAAGAGCGCCCGAGGGAAGGTGCGCTCTCTATCCCATTTCGCGGCGTGCGGCGCGATCTCGCGCGCAACGACCTCACGGGTTAGCTCGCCGATGGCGACCTGCTCCTCGGTAAGCGCGAAGTCCACGTCCTGAGAATACGACCCCGCGCTACCGGTGGCGGCGCATGGCACGGCCGTGACGCCGCGCCGTACGGGCGATTCCTTCCGGGGTCAACAGCCGTCGAACGCGGCCCGGTGACAGCTCGGTGCAGAGAACGCCCGAGGCCGCAGGCCCTCGCTCGCCGTACCGCACGCCATCAGCCGCGAACCCGGGCGCGGCCCGCCATCCGTCGTCTACGAGCTCATATGGCTCCTGCTCCTCGACGAAATAGCCAGCCTCGGTGAACACGCGTGTCCAACCACGGACGTCGTCCTGCCGGAACCACCCGTGATCACCGGGCTCGCCAAGCGGCACCGTCACGAGAAGCCGTCCCCCCGGCTTGAGGACGCGGCGGAGCTCCGTGAGTGCCGTGGCGCGTGCACCGGGATCGTCGTCAGCGGTCTGGCCGTAGATCGTGTTGTCGGCGCCAACGTGTTCGAGCGTCGAGACGAGGAGCACCTGGTCGAAGGTCGCAGCGTCGAAAGGCAGCGAGCGAACGTCGGCGGTGACCGATTCGATCCCGTCGATCGCCTGCTCGGCGAGATCCACCCCGACAAGTCGGTCAGGGCCTGCATGCACGAGGGCAGCAAGGTAGGCGTCCTCGGCGTTCGCATACCCGACCTCGAGCACCACGCCGGGGTGCAGTCGCGAGAGGATCCACGGGATCTCGACAACGCGCTCATCCGTCCCCGGCGGTCCACTCAGCCAGCGCAACGGCTCCCCTCGACCGCGCGCTGCAAGTCCAAGTGCTACCGCGTCATCGAGCTGCCTCACCCGATCGAGCTCCTGCGAGGACGCGAGCTCGTACAGAAGCGTTGCGCGCGAAAGCGTCCCGTCTCCGAGGCGCGTCACCGCACGTTCGCGCGCTTCAGGCTCAGGCGGCCGCCGGAGGACGAGTCTGTACGCCGTCTCGACGAAAGCAGCGTCGTCCCCGGCCCAGGCCTCCAGATGCAGCTCGACCGTCACCTATCCGTACTCGTAGAACCCGCGGCCGCTCTTCCGTCCGAAGTGGCCTTCTGCGACGTGCTGGCGAAGCAGTGGACAGGGTGCGTACTTCGGGTCGTCGAACCCCGCATGGAGTACCTCCATGATCGCGACGCACGTGTCGAGACCTATGAGATCGGCGAGCGCAAGGGGACCCATGGGGTGCGCGAAGCCAAGCTTCGCGATGGTGTCGATCGCCTCGGGTGTCGCCACCCCGTCCATGAGTGCGTACGCCGCCTCGTTGATGAACGGCATCAGGATGCGATTCGCCACGAACCCGGGGAAGTCGCGCGCCTCGGCAGGCACCTTTCCAAGATCGACCGCGAGGGCAACGATCGCAGCGTTCGTCTCGTCCGAGGTCTCGGCGGCTCGGATGACCTCGACGAGCTTCAGTACCGCCACTGGATTGAAGAAATGCATTCCGATCACGCGATCAGGGCGTCCTGTCGCGGCTGCCAGCGATGCGATCGGGATCGACGAGGTGTTGGACGCCAAGATCGCCTGGGGTGAAAGCGCAAGGTCGGCGCGGCGAAAGAGATCCGCCTTGGCTT
>JANNQQ010000267.1:0-3470 GCA_031400835.1 Actinomycetes bacterium
CTCAACACGGGGGTGTAGACCACGCGCCCGACCGGCACGTCCATCTGTGCCAACACGGCGCCCTGCAGGGCTTCGAGCGCGCCGGAGCCTCCGACGTCGAAGATGGCGAACGCCGAGAGGTCGAAGATGCCAGCGTGCTCGCGCATTGCGAGGTGCTCGGCGTTGATGATCGGTGACCACCAACGCGCGTCCCACTCGGCCTCGCGGGCGGCGACGCCGTAGCGGTCGACCAACGGCGCGTTGGCCTCGTACCACTGCGGCCGCTCCCAACCCGCCGCTTCGTAGAAGACCGCGCCAAGCGCCTCCTCCCGCGCGTGCAACGGCGAGATGCGCAGGTTCCTATCGCTTGCCCACTGCTCGGCAGGATGGACGATCCCATACGTCTTCGGGAACGCCTCGAACGTCCGCGCCTTCACGTGGCGGCGGGTCTTCTGGTGATCGTGGAACCGGCTGATGTCGGAGGTGTGCAGATCGATGTGCGATTCGCCATTCACCATCCACTCCGCCATCGACTTTCCGACGCCTGGCCCTTCCTTCACCCAGACAGCGGCGGCCGACCAGAGGCCCTTCACCTCAGGTGTCTCGCCAAGGATTGGCATCCCATCGGGAGTGAGCGAGATGAGCCCGTTGATTGCGTACTTCACGCCGACCGACTCGTCGCCGACGATCTCGGGCATCAGATCGAGGGCATCGACCATCTGCGGATCGAAGTCCGCCTGCGTGAACGGGAACTCGGTGGGCGACAGCGCGGCAGCCTCGAGTGACGGGATCTCCTCGGGATCGTGGAGGATCGAGCGGTGGGCATACGAGCCGATCTCCAGCCCTGTTCCGTCCTGGCGCTCGTACATGAAGACGTCCATGTCGCGGACGATCGGAAACTCGATCGCCCGAGTGGACTTCTCGAACCGTGGCACCGGCCCGACATCGATCATTTGATGGACCGCGGGGGTCAGCGGGATGTGCGCCCCCGCCATCTTGGCGAGCAGCGGGCTCCAGACGCCGCATGCGATCACAACCGTCTCAGCCTCGACTATGCCGCGTGAGGTGTGCACCCGACGGATGCGTCCGTGCTCGACGTCCAGCCCAAGCACGTCGGTGGAGGCGAAGACGCTAAGCGCGCCTGCGTCGAGTCCCTTCTCGCGCATGATCGTCCCCGCTCGAAGGGAATCCACCACACCAACGGTCGGGCAGTAGAAGCCACCAAGCAGGATCGATTCGTCGATGAACGGTACGAGCTCCTTGATCTCGGCCGGCGTGACGAGCGTCGCTGGCTCGATCCCCCACGACTTGGCCGAGGCCATCCTCCGTCGCAGTTCCTCCATCCGCTCCCCGGTGCGTGCGACCTCGATCCCGCCGCACTCGGTGTACAGCTCCAGCTCGCGGTACTGACGCGAGCTCTCGGCAGTGAGCTGCGTCATCTCCTTCGAATGGTCGACGGGAAAGATGAAGTTCGACGCGTGACCGGTGGAACCACCGGTATTTGGCAGTGGGCCCTTGTCGATCAGCAGCACGTCTGTCCAGCCAAGCCGGGTCAGGTGGTACGCGACGCTGTTTCCGACGATGCCGCACCCGATGACAACGGCGCGGGCTCGGCTAGGGAAGGTCTTCACCTGGGGATCTCCGTTCATTGCAGATGCTTAGAGGACCGCGCTGACAGTGCGCTCAAATCCGGCGACGTGCGCACGCATCGCGGCCTGGGCGCGGATCCCATCGCCGGCGCGCACGGCCTCGAGCAGCTTCCGGTGTTCGAGGACGGCGTCATCAAGTCGTTCGACCCGACCGAGCGCCAGGAACCAGATCCGCAACGCGAGCACGTAGTAGTTGGCAAGCGTCTCCTCGAGAAACGGATTGTGCGCGCACCGGTACAGGGCTCGATGGATCCTCTGGTCGAGCTCGATCAGCGTCCGCTCGTCGCGGGTATCAGCGACGTCTTCGAGCGCCTCGAGGAGCTCTCCCAGGAGCAGTCGGTCGTCGTCGTCCGCGCGCTCTGCGGCGAGGCGGGCACAGGTTGGCTCGAGTGCTGCTCGCACCTCTGAGAGGCCACGTAGGTCATCGACATTGATCCCCGAGACGAACATTCCCCTCCGGGGGTACACCTCAACGAGCCGCTCGTTCGCAAGGCGCTGGAGCGCTTCGCGGACAGGCGTGCGACCGAGGTCGAGTTGCTCCATGAGCGCTCGCTCGTTGACGATCGCGCCGGGCTCGAGGTCGAGGGTCACGATCACCTCGCGGATCGCGAAGTACGCGCGTTCGGAGAGCGAGCTCGGATCAGCCGCCTCGGGTTGGTCGATCGTGAGAGACGCCGAGCTCATGCCGCTGATATATCAGCCTGGACGAGATCTGTCCAGTGGCGAGACACCCGCTGGCCGATCTCTTGCCGCTCTCCTCAGGTGCGGACGTCGAACGTGATCCCCTGGGCAAGGGGGAGATCGCTCGTGTAATTAACCGTGGCGGTCTGGCGCCGCATGTACGCCTTCCACGCATCCGACCCCGACTCTCGTCCGCCG
Source organism: Actinomycetes bacterium (assembly GCA_031400835.1). Lineage (GTDB taxonomy): Bacteria > Actinomycetota > Thermoleophilia > Gaiellales > Gaiellaceae > Gaiella. The sequence goes on from JANNQQ010000267.1 coordinate 2,508, forward strand.
CCGGTCTCCTTTTCGCCGCCGAACGCACCACCGATCTCGGCACCGCTTGGGCCAATGTTGACGTTAGCGATCCCGCAGTCCGACCCTGCGGCAGCGAGGAAGCGTTCGGCCTCGAGGAGGTCGGTGGTGAAGATCGATGAGGCGAGACCCTGGGGCACGTCATTTTGCAACGCGATCGCCTCGTTGAGCTCGCTGTAGGTCATCACGTAGAGGATGGGAGCGAACGTCTCTTCACGGACGACGTCTGTCTGCCCAGGCATTCGGACGAGTGTCGGTTGCGCGTACCACGCCTCGGGCCATGCCTCGGCGTGGGCGCGACCGCCGCCGACGACGATCTCACCGCCTTCGGCCACCGCCTGACCAAGAGCCGCTTCCATCCGGCCGAATGACTCACCACTGACCAGAGGTCCGACGAGTGTCCCCGCTTCGCGCGGGTCGCCGATCGGCACGCTCGCGTAGGCCAGGCGGAGACGGCCAACAAGCTCTTCGGCGATCGACTCGTGAACGATGAGCCTCCGCAGGCTGGTGCATCGCTGTCCTGCCGTTCCCACCGCCGAGAAGAGGATGGCCCGCACGACGAGGTCGAGATCGGCGCTGGGCGCAATGATCGCCGCGTTGTTGCCACCGAGCTCAAGAAGCGAGCGGCCGAGTCGCGATGCGATCCTCGGGGCGAGCGCCTTGCCCATCGCGGTCGACCCGGTCGCCGACACAAGCGGAAGACGCTCGTCGTCTGCAAGCTGGACGGCGAGATCGGCCCCGCCGATCACAAGCTCGAAGAGACCGTCGGGGACATCTCCAAACCGCTCGGCGGCTCGTTGCAGCAGTGCAGTCGTTGCGATTGCGCTGAGGGGCGTGCGCTCCGAGGGCTTCCAGATGACGGGGTCGCCGGCCACAAGGGCAAGGGCAGCGTTCCAGCTCCACACCGCGACCGGGAAGTTGAATGCGCTGATCACGGCCACCGGG
>JANNQQ010000268.1:0-8952 GCA_031400835.1 Actinomycetes bacterium
CCGACGCCAAGCGAGGCAAGCTCTTCTTGTGCTTGATCGTCGACCACTTGCTATGCCCTGACACTCGTCTCCTCCGTCACCAGTTGCAGAAATCGTTCGTGGATGCGTGTGTCGTCCGTGAGCTCGGGATGGAACGAGGCGACGAGGATGTTGCCATCGCGGAGCAAGACAGGCTCGCCGTCGAGCTCGGCAAGAACCTCAACCGCATGGCCGATGTCGTGCACGCGGGGAGCGCGGATGAAGACGCCCCGGAACGGGAGCCCGCCGTCTCCCAGGTCGATGTCACCCTCGAAGCTCGCAACCTGCCGACCATAGGCGTTGCGATCGACGTCGATGTCCACCAGGCCGAGGTGCGAACGGTCGAGCAGAATCATCCCAGCACAGGTGCCAAGCATCGGTCGGTCGAAGCCGCAGATCGCGTCATCGAGCCCGTAGAGGGACGCGAGCTTCATGATCGTTGTCGACTCGCCCCCGGGGATGACGAGGCCGTCTACCTCGTCAAGCTGCGCGGGAAGCCGTACCTCGATGACCTGTGCACCAAGCCGACGGAGCGTCGATGCGTGCTCGCGAAAGGCTCCCTGGAGGGCCAGCACACCGATACGGGGGGTTTGTCCGTCCACCCAACCATCGTAACGGCCTGCCCTCTGAGGGGATGGCCGCGTCAGCTCGATAAGGTATCGCCGAGCGCTGCGGACTCGTCGGGTCCGCGCTTGAGCCAGCGGAACCTCACGCGCAGGATCGCGGTGAGCATGATCGCGAGGGAGAGCGCGAACCCGACCCACGCATACCCGGTGAGAAACGCGTTGTCGGCGATCATCTTTGCGATCGTCGCCACTGCGAGTGCAATCCCGAGTCCCGCGGCGATGACAGCAGTGGGCCACCCACGCATCGAGAGCCGTGGAAAGAAGATGGGAAGCAGCTCCCAGAGCAACACCGCAACCGCTAGGAGACCTGCCCAGAAACCGATGCCATGCCACTCGGTCTTGTACCCACAAAGCGCTGAGGCCCGATCAATTGCGCATGGCCGTTGCCACACGGTGGACAGGCCGAGATACCCAAGCGCAAACAGCAGAATCAGCTTCGACCCGAGCGGTCGGTTCCAGAACCTACGCATGCGGCGAGTCTAGTGGCTGTGCCTAGCGCCCTGGTTGCAACGAGCTACCAGCCACGCACTTCGAGCCGCTCACCCTCGGGCAGCGTGGCTGAAGCGATGCCGACCATCGGCTCACCGAGACCCTCGGAGACCTCCGCGAGGATCTTCGGGTCATTGAAGTGCGTCGTCGCCTTGACAATCGCCTCGGCGCGTTGCGCAGGGTCACCAGACTTGAAGATTCCCGAGCCGACGAACACCCCCTCGGCACCAAGCTGCATGCAGAGCGCTGCATCTGCAGGCGTCGCAATGCCGCCGGCTGTGAAGGTCACGACAGGGAGCCGACCGTTCTCGGCGACCCAGCGGACGAGTTCGTAGGGCGCCTGGAGATCCTTCGCCTCCGCGAAAAGCTCTTCATCGCGGAGTGCTCCGAGTCGTCGGATCCCGCCGAACACCGCTCGCATGTGGGTTACCGCATTGACGATGTCGCCGGTACCTGCTTCGCCCTTCGTGCGGATCATCGCCGCGCCTTCGGCTATTCGGCGTAGCGCTTCGCCGAGGTTCGTGGCGCCGCAGACGAACGGAATCGTGAAAGCGTGTTTGTCGACATGGTGAGAGACGTCAGCTGGAGTCAGCACTTCCGACTCGTCGATGTAGTCGACCTCAAGCGCCTCGAGAATCTGTGCCTCGGCGAAGTGGCCGATGCGGCACTTCGCCATGACGGGGATCGAGACCGCCTCCTGGATCCGCTTGATCATTCCCGGGTCGGACATGCGCGCGACCCCACCATCGCGGCGGATGTCGGCGGGCACTCGCTCGAGCGCCATGACTGCGCAAGCCCCAGCGTCCTCGGCGATTCGCGCCTGCTCGGCGTCAACAACGTCCATGATGACCCCGCCTTTGAGCATCTCAGCGAGGCCCGTTTTGACACGAAGCGTGCCAATCTCAGCCATGAAAAGAGTGTAGCCGCGCTACCTCAACGAGCAGAGGTAGCGCGGCTAGGTCGTGCGAACGCTGAGCTAGACAGCCGGTCGGTTGTCTGGACCGTCGACCGCATCTTGTACTGCATCGACCGCGTTCTCGGCCGTGTGCTCGACGGTTTCGGCTGCGTCGGAAACGGTCTCCGTCGCCGACGATGACGCTGAGCTCGCGCTCGACGACGCCGAGTCGGTAGCACTCTTCGCGGCAGCCGTCGCAGCGGAGGCGCCAGCAGTGACTGCTCCCTTCATGTCACCGAAGCTTTCGCCCGCTGCCTTCATGTTCATCACCGCGCCAGCACCAATGGCGAAGGCGAAGAGCAACCCAAGCCAAGCCCAGAAGGTGCGCAGCTCGCCGTCGAAAAGAAACTTCAAGACGGTGAAAAGCACTATCGCAAGGCCTAGGAACGCGCTCGTCATCGCGGGCGAGATCGGGAGCGAGATGTCCATCCCGGCGAGACGCGACCCCTCCCAGGCAAGGAGCACCAGCGCGAGCAGCCCGGCAAGGAGGCCCCAGCCGTGCCACATGCTCACTCCAGCCGACACGTTGGCGAACTCGATTTCCTGCCAGTTGAAGATGGAGACGATCAGGAATGCGACCGTCCCACCGAGAACCAGTTTTGCTCCGGTGGAGAGCTTAGACATGTCCATTTTACGGACGTTCCTTTCGTGGACGGGCGTACGGACCCTCGCATTCTGTCATGCGATATGAGACAGATACCGCAGCGGCGGCGCAATCCCTCTCCCCTCAGGCGCGAAAGCGCCTGGCCCCGAGGTTGCGTCGGCGTAGGAGGCCCGCGTCCGCGCGGGCCTCCGCCTTGCAATTTGGGGTCGAGAGAGGCATGTTCATGCGCGCAGATCCCCAAACGGGGGACACAGCGCGCGGCGCGTCCCGAGGGCGAATCGCCGCCAATGCATGTGGGCCCGCCTGGACTCGAACCAGGGACCTACCGATTATGAGTCGGCTGCTCTAACCAGCTGAGCTACGGGCCCGCGCGGACGCAGCCTAACCGTGTCCGCGCTGCCGAACAGAGCGACCGTGGTCAGGTTCCGGCGCACACGAGCGCGCGCGACTGTCACAATGTCGTCACAAATGGCCACGGCCCGCGAGACGACCACGCAGCTCACGGATGTAAACGGTGAGCGCGGAGAGATGAAGACCTTCCATCGCGAAGTGCGCGTGCGCACCGCGGGCGGGCTTTCGATCACGGACATCACCGAGCAAGTCCGCGAGGCGGTCGACTCCAGCGGGGTGCGCGACGGGATCTGCTGCGTGTACTCGCCGCACACGACCTGCTCGGTTCGTGTGAACGAGTATGAGCGCGGATTCCTGGAAGACTTTTCCGTCCTCCTGCGCCGGCTCGTCCCCACCGAGCACTACTACGCACACGACGATTGGGATCGCCGCACCGAGAACGTGTCCGAGGAAGAGGACATGGAGAACGGCAACGGCCACTCGCACTGCATGTCGATGCTGCTCGGGCCGGCCGGTGAGTCGATCCCTGTCCGCGACGGTGTTCTGTGCCTTGGCACCTGGCAGCGCATCATGTTCCTTGAGCTCGACCGCGAACGGGACAGACGATGGTTGGTTCAAGTCGTCGGTGCGTAGGGCACTTTCGCCTACCGGCGAAATTGCCTGTGAAGAGCAACCATCAAGGAGCGACTCGTGACAACTGATGGCTTGGTGATCGACGGCGAGCGCGTCATGGCGGCCAATGGCGAGACGTTCGAGATGATCAACCCCGCCAATGGCACGGTTTCGCGAACGGTTGCGCAGGCCGGGACTGAGGACGCTGACCGCGCGGTGCGGGCTGCTGCTCGGGCCTTCGAGAACTGGGGCGTGCAAACACCGATCCAGCGCGCGAAGGTTCTCTTCCGTTGGGCCGACCTTCTCGAGGCGAACGTCGATGAGCTGGCGCTGCTCGAGACGCGCGACATGGGCATGGCGATCGGTGACGCGCGCTGGTGTGTCGGCAATGCCGCCACGATCATGCGCTACTACGCGGGTGCCGTCGACAAGTTCTTCGGCTCGACGATTCCAGTCGATCGCGACGGGATCGTGATCACGTTTCGCGAGCCGATCGGCGTCGCCGTACTGATCACGCCCTGGAACTTTCCGCTCAACATCGCGAACTGGAAGACCGCCCCGGCTCTAGCCGCCGGAAATACTGTCGTCCTCAAGCCTGCGAGCCTCTCCCCCTCCACCGCCCTGCGCTACGCGGAGCTCGGGCTTGAGGCGGGGCTGCCACCGGGTGTCCTCAACGTTGTCCCAGGCCCTGGGCGAACGGTCGGCGACGCACTCGTGGAGCATCCGCTTGTCGGCAAGGTCGGGTTCACCGGATCGACAGAGGTCGGTATCGAGATCGCGCGGAAGGCTGCCGGGACGATCAAGCGGGTGACGCTCGAGCTTGGCGGCAAGAGCGCCTGCGTGGTGTTCGCTGATGCTGACCTTGAGAAGGCTGGTCGGATGGCGCCATTCTCGGTCTTCGAGAACGCTGGGCAGGACTGCTGCGCGAGATCGCGCCTGCTCGTCGAGGAGTCGGCCAAGGACGAGTTGCTCGAGCACTACGCGGCTGCGACGCGGGCAATAGTCGTCGGAGATCCCGAAAGCGGTGACACGCAGATGGGGCCACTGGTCTCGAGTGGCCAGCGCGACGTCGTCGAGAGGTACATCGCTACGGGCGTCGCCGAGGGCGCTTCGATTCTCGAGGGTGGCGCTCGGCCTGACGACCCAGCCCTCGCTCAGGGCAACTACCTCCGCCCAACCATTCTCGACGGGTGTACGAACGAGATGATCGTTTCGCGCGAGGAAATCTTTGGCCCGGTCGTGTCAGTGATCACCTTCCGTGACGAGGCCGAGGCGATCAGCCTCGCGAACGACACGCCCTACGGGCTCTCGGGGTCGCTCTGGACGCGCGACGGCGCACGTCAGCTGCGCGTTGCTCGCGCTCTGCGGACAGGCGGAATCGGCATCAACTCGAACAGCTCGGTGTTTCCGCAGGCCCCATTCGGCGGCTACAAGCAGTCGGGCGTCGGCAAAGAGCTCGGGATGGAAGGCCTCGTGCACAACACCGAGCAGAAGAGCGTCTTCATTTCGACGGAGGCCTAGCAACCCTCAACGCGCTTCGAGGGCGAGCGCGGCTCTGAACGCAGCTTCCACCTCGGCTGCCGTCCACGTGTGGCAGTCGATGTCGAGAAAGAACGCCTGCTCCTCGAGCGCCGCTTTGACGAGCGCCGGCAGATCGTCCTCCGTCGCACCGACTTCGCGCAACGTCGGGAACCCAACCTCGGCGAGGATCCGACGCACGGAGCGCACTGCGCGGGATCCGTCCGCCGACCCATCTGCAGGCTCGCCCAACGCGTCTGCGACGCGCTCAAGCCGGTCGGCGCAATCGACCCGAGACACATCGAGCGTCTCGGCGAGCACGAGCCCCACTGTGAGCCCGTGCGGGAGATGCTTCACGCCGCCGATCGCCTGACCGAGCGAATGGTCGGCCGCGCAGTCGGAGAGGTTCATCGCGAGACCCGCCGTGAGGCTCGCACACGCAAGCCGACGTCGCGCCTCTGCATTTGAGCCGTCCGCGACTGCATCCGCAAGCGAGTGCGCTACGTGGTGGCACGCCTCCAACCCGAACGCCACCGAGAGAGGCGACGAGTCGGACACGGTGCAGGCCCCGATCGCCTGGGCCATTGCATCGACACCCGAGTGCGCAGTTGGCGCAGCAGGCAGTCCGTGTGTCAGAACAGGATCGACGAGCGCGTGCTGCGCCCGCATGTTCGGATGACCGAACCCGATCTTCCGATCCTCGGCCGTATCTGTGAGAACGCTGGCGCCGGAGACCTCGCTCCCCGTGCCCGAGGTGGTCGGGCACAGGATGAGTCCAATCGTCGGAAGCGCAGGGACACGTACGCCGTCCGCATACTCCCGTGCCGTGCCACCCTGGTCGGCAACGATCCTTGCGGCCTTTGCAACGTCCAGCGCAGAACCGCCCCCGATCCCCACAACCGCCTGGAGCTTGCCCGAACTGACGCGATCGGCAAGCTCGTCCGCGAGCGCGAACGTCGGCTCACCCGCGCCCTTCACGACCTGATCGACAACAACCCCGCTGGCCTCTACCGCGGCAAGCGCCGCGACCACGGCGGGATGTGCCGCCACCGGTTCCTCGACAACGACGAGCGCCGAGCCCACACCAAGCGACCCCAGTACCGCCGCGAGCTCGCCGATGACGCCGTCACCGAAGACGATCTTTACGGGGAGCTGGGAGGAGAACGGAGTCACAGCGGCCACTGATGTTCCTTTCGTCGGCGGTGATGCGATTCAACCACGCGGCGATCTAGCGCGAAGCTCGGTAGCGCGCTGCCTCCGCAACAAGCGCCTCGAATAGGCGCTTGTCGTCGTCTTCCATCTCGGGATGCCAGAGCACGGCGACCGCAAACTGCTTCTCCGGATCCTCAAGCCCTTCGAGAGATCCATCCTCGGCCCATGCCGTCTCAACGAGCCCGTCTCCCACGCGGCCAATGCCCTGGTGGTGGCTCGACTTCACCGCAGGATGACGGGAACCGAGGATCGACTCGAGGCGGGTGCCGTCCTTGACCTCAACCGGATGCTCGGAGAACGTCCCGAGCACCTCGCGATGCCCGCTGTGGCCGACGGTGTCGGGAAGGTGCTGGACGAGGTCGCCGCCGCGCAAGATGTTGAGGAGCTGGAAACCGCGGCAGATCGCCAGCGTCGGCAGATCGCGCGCGAGCGCGGACTCGAGGAGCGCCAGCTCGCCAGCGTCGCGATGCACCTGTGCCGGATCGGTGCTCGGGTGGCGCTCGGCACCGTACGTCTCAGGGTCGATGTCGATACCGCCCGAGAAGATCAACCCGTCGAGCGCGTCTAGCGTCTCCTCGACACCCTCCGTGCTCGGCGGAACGAGCAGCGGTCGCCCGCCCGCGAGCTCGACCGACTCGACGTAACGCCACGGAACGAGAGCAGCCGGCAACTCCCACGCGCCCCACTTTGCGGGCTGCGCATACGAGGTGATTCCGACAATCGGTCGAGCCGTCTGAGCGGTCATCCCAAACACGGTATCCAACGCACCTTGCAACGATTCGTCACAAGGTGCGGTCGTCTCCTACCGCAGGTAGGTCTCGGCGCCTCGTTTCGCGATTCCGCGCGAGAGGATGAGGCGCTGGATCTCGCTTGTGCCCTCCCAGATCCGGTCGACGCGCACCTCTTTGTAGTGCCTCGCTACCGGGTTCTCGAGCATGTAGCCGCGCCCGCCGAAGATCTGGACAGAGCGGTCGACCACGCGTCCCGCCATCTCACTCGCGTAGAGCTTTGCCATCGCGACCTTGCCGTGGACGACCTTCCGGTCAGTAACCGCATCGAATGCGTAGGCAGCGTGGTAGGTCAGGAGCCGCGCCGCGGCGAGCTCGGTGAGCGAGTCGGCGAGCTGGAATGAGACACCCTGGAAGTCGGCGATCCGTGAGCCAAACGCTGCTCGCTCGACGGCGTAGTCGCGCGCGAGGTCGAGACAACGCGCAGCCGCGCCGCAACAGCGCGCGGCGATGAAGAGTCGCTCGACGAGGAACCACTCCTTCGTGCCCGCGTTCCCGCCACCCGGAACGCGGTAGGCCTCGGGGACGCGGCAGTTCTCGAAGACGATCTCGGGATGGAGATCGAGGTATGGGTCGTGAAGGAATCCTGGAGTTTTCGTGATCGTCAGGCCAGGGGTCTCCGGTGGGACGATGAAGATCGTCTGTTCACCCTCGGCGACGGCGAGAACCAGGTAGAAGCCCGGAGGGCCTTCGCTCGTAACGAACCACTTCTCACCGTTCAAGACCCAGTCGTCACCGTCGCGCTCGGCGGTGGTGGCGATCGCAGCGAGATCGGATCCCGCGCCGCGCTCGGTCACCGCCCACGCCTCACGGAACTCTCCATTGATGACCGGCTTGACCCAGCGCTCGCGCTGCTCAGCGCTCAGGATCTCCCACAGCTCGGCCGGCCCGCGGTCGACGACGGCGAAGCCCAGCCCGTTCGTCGCGCGTCCCGCTTCTTCCTCGATCGCCACCTGACCGGTCATCGAGAGCGCCTGCCCCCCGGCTTCGATCGGCATGTTGAGCTGCGCGAAGCCCGCGGCCCGCGAACGACCTTTTAGCGCAGTAACCTCGTGCTCGTCGATACGGCCGCTCTCGACGATGCGTTGCTCGAGGGGGTAGACCTCGGCCTCGACAAAGGCGCGGACACGCGCCTTGAGGTCTGAGATCTCGGGCGAAAGCTCTGGGACGTGCACGGTTAGACGATCGGCTTCGGATTGACGTGCTGCCGGGGAGTGTCTGCGCCAGGCAGCGTGGTTGGCTCGCTCGACGGTAGGGCTCGAAGTGAGGTCGTGGTGTCGGCCGAGACGGCCGTGATGCGCCGTGTGCAGGCGCTCAGCCGACGGTGCGTGAATTCGGAATCAATCATCTGGGCCTCCTGGGGACAAGATTGACCGCGCGGTCAGGATCCGCGCCAGCGCCATCCTAGACGGTGTCGCGAGCCGTCTCAAACGCTGCTCGCTCGATCTCGCTGAGAGGCCGCGATCGCCCAGTCTCGCGATCGCGCGCGACAACAACTGCCTCAGCCTCGGCGGCGAGCGTCCCGTCGAGCTTTGCGACCTCCTCGCGGAGCGTGAGGCTCGACGTCCCGATCCGGGTGAGGTGAACACGAACAATCACGGCCTTGTCCGCTAGCACGAGTTCGTGCCGGAAGTCGATAGCAACGCGCGCAAGCACGTAGTCCCACGCTGACCCGTCGGCTTGAAGAGCCATTTCGAGCCATTCGTCGCGACACTCCTCGAAGTAGGTCGCATAGACGGCGTTATTGACGTGCGCGTAGGCGTCACAGTCGCGCCAACG
>JANNQQ010000269.1:0-7834 GCA_031400835.1 Actinomycetes bacterium
CGGAGAAGATTCGTCTTGTAGTCGAGGACAAGTGCTTTTCCATCGACCAAACGGAGCACGTCGAGCCGACCGTTGAGCAACACGCCATCGAGCTCGAAGGCGAACGGCCGCTCGACGCGGGCGCCACCGAGCTCTGCAAGGCGCCGGGCGAGCGACGAGTCACAGTACGCCCGGACATGCTCTGCAACCCGTTCAAGCTCGGTCTCGTTGATCGTCGGGTACCACGTGCCAACAAGCGCCTGGAGGTCACTTGGAACCGCAGGCGCGTCGAGGTCGACCCGCTCAAGAATCCGGTGTACCGCATCGCCAAGCTCGGTCGGATGCAAGCTCGGCGATCCTTCGGTCTCAAGCGTCCATGGCGCTGGGCGCAGGCCGACGACGCGCTCAGCAAAGAACCGGTAGGAGCACCGCGAAAAGAGCGAGATCGCGCTGTACGACAGCCGCCCGACGCGATGGAGCGGGGCGTCCGGAACGGCTACCAGCTCACGTAGTCGATGGGCAGGTGCAGGTAGCCCTTCACCGATCCCCTCGAACAGCGCGAGTTGGCCCGGCTCGGACGGCGGCTCGGGCGGCGCCGGACGGGTCGTGCCGGAATCGGACTGAACGAGCTCCTCTCCCCCACGATCGACGCGGAGTACCACGGCTGCTGCACCGCGCTCGACCTCAACGGGGCCAATACCGGCATCGGCGACAACGTCCGTCAGCCCAAGCCGGTCGAGGACCCAAGCGATCGGAGTGGTCTCGGGGGTCTTGCTCGTCGGATCGATGGAACCCGAGACGATGAGCCGCTCCATCGCGCGGGTCATCGCCACGTAGTAGAGCCGGAGCCGCTCGTCGCGCTCGGCCTGCTCTCGCGCCGCCTTCACGTCCGTGTAGGAGGTCGTGACGACGCGCGACCCTGTCGAGGGGTGCGCGACCTTGAACCCGAACCGGCCGTCCGAGAGACACAGGATGTCCGCGATCGGAGCGCGGTCGCGACCGGCGTCGGCGACGACGACGACCTTGAACTCAAGCCCCTTCGCCGCGTGGATCGTCATAAGCCGCACCGCGTCCGCGCCCTCCTCCTCGGACACAGCGTCACTCTCACGGGCACCCACAGCCTCCTGCTCGCGGATGAAGCGCACGAAACCTTCGATGTCCGGTCCTCTGAGCTCCTCGTACGCTCCGGCGAGACGAGCCAGTTTGCGGAGATTCGCATATCGGCGCTTCCCATCACGACGGGCAAGGACGGCAAGGTCGTAGTCGTGTGCGGTGAGCACCGCCTCGCAAAGTTGCTGTAGCCCCGACCTCCGCGACTCCTCGACCAGCCGGTCGTAGCGCTGTCGGAAAGCAGCAACAAGTCTCCGATCATCGTCCGAAAGATCGTCAGGGAGGGATCGCTCGATTGCCCTGAAGATCGGCTGACGCGCTGCGTCGGCTCGAATGAGAACGAGCGCGTCGTTGGACGCGCCTACGAACGGCGATGCGAGAACCGTCAGCAGTGCCTCATCGTCGTAGCGGTTCTGCAAGAGCCGCAGATACGAGAGAAGGTCGACGACCTGCTGCTGGCCGTAGTAGTTGCTCCCCGCGGTGCGATAGGTCGGGAGCCCGAGCCGCTCCAACTCCTCCTCGTACCACTCGGCGTCCGTCCCTGCTGCGAACAGCAGAACGATCTCGCCAGGTGACGCAACCCCGGAAGCGACTAGCTCACTCACGCGCTCGGCGACCCTCCGCGCCTCCGAGCGCCGCCAGTGCTCCCCGGAGCCGGCGACGGCGTTCTTGTCGGTTATGAGAAGCTCAAACGCGGCTCCAAGCAGCGGCGAGGTGTAGCCACCAGCAGGATCGAGGGGGCTGAAATCATCACCGAACTCTGCACCGAAGAGCTCATTGATCGCCGCGAGCACCTCGGGTCGAGAGCGATAGTTCAGTGTCAACGGGAGCGCAGTGTCGGCCCGGAGGCGTCGCTCGCGGAACACCGCGACATCGGCGTGCCTGAAGCCGTAAATCGATTGGAACTCGTCCCCGACCGAGAACAGCTCCACATCGGTGCCATCCGTCAGCAGATCTAGTACCTCTGTCTGGAGTCGATTCGTGTCCTGGAACTCGTCGACCATGATCGACCGAAAGCGTTGCGCCTCAACCGCACGGATCTCCGGAGCGTCGCGCAGCAGGTCCCGGGCACGCAGCTGCAGGTCTTCGAAGTCAAGCGCTGCCTCCCGTTCCTTCGTCCCTGCGTACGCCTCGCCGAATCCGATCAGAAGCTCCTGGAGGAGGGCGCGGTCGCGTGCGGCAAGCTCCTCGAGCGCCGCCGCCGTCACCGCGAGACAAGCGTCGTTGAAGGTCGCGGCTCGAGGGCCTCTCGGCTTCAAGCGTTCGAGCTCTACAAGCGGCTCCGGGCCTTCGGCGCTTGCAAGCAGCTCGAGTGCGTCTTCCGCCGCCGCATGCTGCAGCGCAGTGGCACCGACATCCTCGACGAGGCTCCGTGCTGCCTGCTCGAGCTCGGCAACCCGATCAGAGAGTGGGTCGAGCACACCCTGTTCGAGAACGAGCTCGCGTCCAGCCGAGCGAAGCGTCGCAAAGACGGTGACGAGCATCGAGCGCAGCCGCTCTGCTCCGTACGTCGCAAGCAATTGCCACCGATCGGGATCGTCCTCCGCGCAAAACGTGCGAAGCGCCTCGGTGAACGCTTCGCCCTGGAGCACGCGTGCCTGCGGCTCAGTGAGCACGCGAAAGTCCGGGTCGACTCCGGCTGCAAGTGGGTGGGCTGCGAGAATGCGCCGGCAGAACCCGTGAATGGTCGAGATCCAAGCCCCGTCGAGCTCACGTGCGAGATCGGCACGCCCTAGCTCGATGAAACGCGAGCGGATTCTGGCCCGCAGTTCCCCTGCCGCCTTCTCGGTGTAGGTGATCACGAGGAGAGAAGTCAGATCGAGTCCGTCCTCCAGAAGCGCTCTTGTGAACCGTTCAACGAGCACCGTCGTCTTGCCTGTGCCCGCCCCAGCGGCGACAAAGACCGTTCCGCGTGCCTCGATCGCCGCGAGCTGTTGCGGGTTGGGTGGATGCTTCACGGGCGCGCCTTCCGACACATACGCCAAAGGTCACACCACGAGGGGCACTCTCCACCGTGCGGATCGTGGGTTATGTCGCCCCGCTTGATCCGCTCAACCAACGCGACGGCCGTCGTTCGCGCCTCCTCGATCACATCGTCGAAGTGCTCCGGCTCGACGTAGTCGGCTGCGACGAATCCTGGCACCCGCTCCTCCCCGTCGAGAAGCATGCCTCGGATCTTCCGCATTCCACCCACGGGGACATACACCCCGCCCATTGCCTCGAGTCCAAGGTGATCGCGAAGCACGAGCATGTAGAGCGGGATCTGCAGGAGGTCATCGCGCTCGATGTCCGCCGCGGATGAGGCGCGTCCGGACTTGTAGTCGACCACGATCCCGCGGGCGCTCATCGGATCGCCATCAATCCGGTCGATCTTGCCGCTGACTCGCACGCCCGGCTCCAACTCGAACCGAAACGGCACCTCAAGCTTGCGGGGCACGAACGTAGACTCGCTCGTGGCCGCGGCGCGCAACAGTTGCTCGAGATCACGGTAGAGCCCGGCCTCTAGCTCGCGCCGTTCGAGCTCGTCGACGTCGATGCGCACCCCGGTTTCAATCGCCCGGGTAACGCACTCTCGCATCAGTTCAAGCGCGGGTTCGAGGTTGTCCGCGGTGACCCGCTCAGCACCGGGTATTGCGCTCGGAAGTGCTTGGTAGAACCGCTGGAGCGCAACGTGCAAGACGCTGCCTCGCAGCATCCGATCGATCGACCTATCGATCGTCGCGGGACGGAGGTACCTCTCGAAGAACCAGGCAGCCGAGCATGACCCCATACGCTCAAGCTCCGAGACCGACCAGGCTTCACGACCCCCGAGAAGCGCGAGGGCGCGTTCGCTGGTAATGCGATTCGAGCGCTCGAAGGCGCTGCGGGCGCGTCGCAGCTTGCGATCCCACCCATTGGCGAGAGCAAGCGCCGTAGCCCCTTCTGGATCAATCGTCGACAGTGCCGCGAGCGCACGGAGACGTTCCCGCTCGGTGGGCGCCATCTCAAGCTCTCGGGTGATTGAGGAGAGCGCCCGCCGCGTTGTGTGACGACGAACGTCATCCTCGTCGAACACCGCGCAGACCGCCTCCCAGAACGGACTAGGCTCACGAGGGCTTCCGTCTTCACTCGCTGCTTGGCGCACGAGCGTGAGCCGCCGCGTCGCACGGGTGCAGGCGGTGACGAACAAGTAGCGGTCGCGACTTGCCGCGTCCGGCCGCTGGAGGCGGGCCCCGCGAGTCTCGTCGAGACGCTTTCTGGCGTCCTCATCGAGGAACGTGGACGGCCTCTCTCGGCGAGGAAGCGATCCCTGCTCAAGTCCCACCACGAAGACAGCCTCGAAGCGCCGCGTCCGCGCGCGCATCAGATCAACAATGGCAACCCGACCCGGCGATCGAGGAGCCGCATCTCGGACGGCGACCCGCTCGAGAGCGTTGATGACATCACCCCGACTTGCTGTCCCACCAACCTCGAGCTCGGCCAGCTCGTCGATCGCTCTGGCAACCGCCTCGCGTGCGCGGAGATCCTGAAGGGCCGCCGAGGTAGCGGGCACCCGCTCGGTGCCATGTGCCGCCCTGATCATCACGTCGATGAGCTCTCGCGCAACTGCGGTAGGAGAACCCTCGCCCATAGCAAGCGCGACAGTTGGAAGCGGTCGTCCGGCACGCAGTTCCGTCGTTACTTCGAGCGTTCGCTCGGCGGTTCGCACCCCGCGTCCACGGAGCTTTCCCTCCACCCAGTCGACATCGCGCCGTGCGACACCCGAGTAGGGCGACCGCAGATGCGCGTAGAGGTGACCTCGCTCTCTCCCTCCGCTGGTGCCACCCGTGCTCCAGGCGAAACGCAACAGCGCGATCAGCGACTGTCCAAACGGCGTCCCTCGGAGTGGCTCGGCGCCCTCGATCGCGATCGGCACGCCAAGCGCTCCGAATGCGGCTCGTGCGGTGGCACGCACACCATCGAGCGATGGGCAGATGACACCGATACGTTCAGGTGAGACGCCGGAACGGATCAGCGCGAGCGCCTCCTCAGCGACGAGCTCCAGCGTGGCGCGCTGTCCGGCGGCCTCCAGAAACCGCACAGAGCCATCAAGCCCTGCACGGACAGGGTCGTCGGTGAATAGCTGTCGTTCGAGATGCGCGATCGAAGCCGGAAGGTGCTGTGGCCCTGCGGGTGGAAGCTCGACAACGTCGCCCTTCGCCAGCGCCGCAAGATCGGTCGCCGTTCGTTCAAGCGAAGCGTACGCTGCCCGACTCGGCTCGTACGGGAGCGAGACGTGCACCTCTGTCCGGGCAGCGAGAGCCTCAAGGAGCCTCCACTCCGCGGTTGTCAGATCCTCGAAGCCGTAGGCGAGGACGGGGCTTCCATGCCATGCGTCAAGATCCCCGGTGAGCCTGTCGATCGCGCCGCGGCGCAGCGAGCCTCTGTCCCGTCGTCCGGTCGCATTGAGTTGGGAGCGGTACTCGCGCACGAGACCGGCCAGCGGCTCATCGAGCATCTCAGGTTCGACCAATCCGGCTTCAAGCTCCGCAAGTGCCCCGGCAAGCGAGATCGCATAGCCGGGAAACCGCATCGAGCTCCAAGGCGCACTTCCGTCCCCAGCCGCGATCGCGCGCCGAATAAGCATCGTGCGAGCGGTCTCCCCGATTAGCCCATCACCGCGAGCGTCACCCGGGGCGAGGAACTCAAACAGACGATCGAACGTCCCGATCGTCCCGGCCAGGAGCGCCCCCGAGCGAACGACTAACTCGCGCTCGACCACCTCGACATCGGCCTGGGTCGGGACGATGAGCCAGGGATCACGATCAAGAAGGCCAAGGTAGCGCTCGAAGAGGAGCGCGACCTTGCCGGCGTGTGCCGGTCCGACGACGAGCGAGAGGCCCACCGAGGCATGGTAGTCGGGTTGCGCCGGAGAGACTCCGGCGCAGCCCGCCACGGGATCTGGCTGTCAGATGAAGCGCGACGGCGGTCGACTACTGCATCGACTTCGGCTTGCGGCCACGACGCGCGACCGCAACACCTGGCGTTGCTCCAGCACACGAATCGCAGAGATCTGCCTGCTTTGCCCCGCGCCGAGCGTCATTAAACGTGACGCGCATAACTGCCCCTTTGCCTTCACCCATCTCGGTTTGACATCCGTCACAGACAAGCACCGTCTTTCGAGCCATGATTTCCTCCTCGGGAGAGTGTGACGAACCTGCATTCACGCTGGGGTATCTCGCCGTGAATCCGCACGATGATACACAATCATAATTACCAGGAGATGGACAACCCGCTCATGTTGGCGCGGGGATACACTGCCACGATGACCGCTCGGACAATCGTCATTCTTGAGGGTGACCAAACGGGGCAGGAGCTCTTGGAGGCGTCCCTCCGTCTGCTTGCACCGGACGTCATCGGCGTTGAGCTGGCGCTTCCACGCTTCGACCTTTCGCTCGAACGGCGACGCGAGACGGCGAACGGCGTCGTCCACGAGGCTGCCCAGGCCGTCCGCACGCACGGACTGGGACTCAAGGCCGCGACCGTTACTCCGGAGGAATCAGGCGACGTCGGCTCGCCGAATCGGATCCTGCGCGAAGAAATCGGCGGCAAGGTGATCGTTCGTACCGGTCGCCGCATTCCCGGTGTCCTTCCGGTCGGCGGGGTGCACTCCCCCATCTCGGTCGTGCGGATGGCGGTCGGCGATGCCTATGGCGCACACGAGTGGCGAGAGGGGGCCGGCGAGGACGAGGTCGCATTCCGCACCGAACGGATCGAGCGCCGCATCTGCAGAGCGGTCTCAGAGTTTGCCTTTCGACAAGCTGATCGGATGGGCGCGAAGGTGTTCGGTGGCCCCAAGTACACCGTCTCGCCCATCTACGAAGGAATGCTGAAGGAGGAGATGGATGCCGCCTCCGAAAGACACCCAGACGTCCGTTACGAACCTCAGCTGATTGACGCAACCTTTGCACTTCTGATTTCTTCCAGCGGCGCGCCGATGGTGATTCCGGCGCTTAACCGCGATGGCGACATCCTTTCCGATCTCGTTCTGCCACTGTTTGGGTCGATCGCTGGTTCGGAGTCGCTCCTCGTCGCCTTCGGCGACGACTACGTCCCCTCCGCGTTAATGGCCGAGGCTGCGCATGGAACTGCTCCTTCCCTCTACGGCAAGGATGTTGCGAACCCGATGGCGATGATTCTTGCTGCGGCCGCACTGCTCTCGCATGCGGAAGACGAGCCGTGCCAGAGCGCGGGCCGTGCGATCCGTGAGGCATGTCTTGAGTCGGTCGCCGAAGGCGTTCGTACCGCGGATCTCGGTGGACACGCGGGAACGATCGAGTTCACCGACGAGGTCATCCGGCGGACGCGATCCAAGCTCGAGGTCTGGGCCACGCTTTAGTCGAGACGTCCGGACGCCCGCCGAGCCCTGTGGAACGATCGGCACACAACGGGCACAAAGGACATCTAGCGCCGGGCGTTCAGCGGAATTAGAGTCAGTCTCGTGGGGAGGAGGCCGGTGGCCCAGGGTGTATGGCCTGTTGGACATGTCCTCAGGGGACGGAGGAGCCCGAGTCCCGACACCTGGTTCGAGACCCAACGTCAGGTCATCGACCCACGCGAGGGCAACGCTGACCCAACGAGAGCAACGCTGACCCATGCGAGAGCGACGCACCCACGCAAGGGCAACGCCGACCTATGCGTAGGCCCGGCCCGAAGAGAGTGCCTGCCGCGCGCTAGGCCTCGCGGCGCGTGACGACACCGGACTCCACGGCGTCGAGAAGCGCTG
>JANNQQ010000270.1:0-5925 GCA_031400835.1 Actinomycetes bacterium
AGGTGGTTGTCGGGTCCGTACACCGCGATGTGCTCGAGCTTGTGCTCGTCGAAGGCTGCCATGAGCGCTTCGAAATACTCCTCGCCTCCAACCTCTCGGAGGTACTTCGTCGAGAAGTTCGCGTGCATGCCCGAGCCGTTCCAGTCGACGTCTGCGCCAAGCGGCTTGCAGTGGAAGTTCACGTCCACCGAGTAGCGCTCGCAGAGCCGTAGCAAGAGGTATCGGGCGATCCAGACCTCATCGGCGGCCCGCTTTGAGCCTTTGCCGAAGATCTGGAACTCCCACTGGCCCTTTGCCACTTCCGCGTTGATTCCCTCCAGGTCGATGCCGGCGGCGAGACAGAGGTCGAGATGGGTGTCGACGATCTCGCGCGCCACCTCACCGACGTTCGCGTAGCCCACACCTGTGTAGTACTCACCCTGAGGCGGCGGGAAACTGCCATCGGCCGGGAAGCCAAGCGGCGCGCCGTCTCGGTACAGGAAGTACTCCTGCTCGAATCCAAACCAGGTGTCCGGATCGTCCGGGATCGTGGCGCGACTGTTGCTCGGATGTGGGGTCCCATCGGGCAGCGTTACCTCGCACATCACGAGCGCACCATTTGCTCTCGCCGGATCCGGGAACACGGCAACGGGCTTCAGCATGCAGTCCGAGTCGCTGCCGTCTGCTTGGCGTGTCGAGCTTCCATCGAACCCCCACAACGGAATCTCGTCGAGCGTCGGAAAGTCTCCGAGCTCCAGGACCTTCGTCTTGCTGCGAAGGTTCGCGACAGGCTCATAGCCGTCGAGCCAGATGTACTCCAGTTTGAACTTGGTCATGTCGTCTCCTGCGGTCTCATGTGTTTCCAACAGCCTGTGTTTCCAACAGCCTGCGCCAACCAAAAAGAGACCCCAAGACTCGTAGTGAGCCTGGAGGCCTCGTTGCCTCGACGTCGCCCGAGGGCGGACGTCCTGCACAAGTTATAGACGCCGCACCTCACCCGAGTCAAGAGGGACCCGTATCGGCGGTTGCCGTGCCCTGCGCTAGCATCGTTCGCGACTCCCGGGTACCAGGCCCTCGGGCCGACTCGGATCTCGGTCGGCGACGTGAAGGAGGCTGAAATGGCGAAACCGCGGAGCGCTGCAGCGCCGGGCACAACGGCGAGGAAGAGCGCGGCGATGGTGAAGAGCAAGGATCGGGCAACGTCGAGCGTTGCTGCTCGACGCTCGGTACTGAAGCGGATCTCCGACGAGGGTATCGAGCACGTTCTGTTCTGGTTCACCGATCTCGAGGGGCATTGCAAGTCGTTCGCGATCACGCCTTCCGAGATGGAGGGAGCACTCAACGACGGGATGGGGTTCGACGGTTCGTCGATCACGGGTTTCAATGCGATCGAGGAATCGGACATGATCGCGATCCCCGACCCAGCGACCTTCCAGGTCATGCCACGCCAGGTCGATGAGCACGGCCATCCGCTCGGCGCAAAGGTCGGCCGTCTCATCTGTGACGTCGTCAAGCCGGATGGCGTCCCGTACGACGGCGACCCGCGCTACGTCATGCGCCAGGCGCTCGAGCGGATGAACAAGCTCGGCTTCGACACGTTCAACATCGGCCCCGAGCTCGAGTACTTCCTCTTCGAGGACTCCTCGGGCACGAAGACCCTCGATGAGGGTGGGTACTTCGCGATGACCGCACAGGACGCGGCCACCGAGGTGCGCAACGACACGATCGCGGCGCTTGAGTCGGTGGGAATCGACATCGAGTACCACCACCATGAGGTCGCCCCGTCGCAGCATGAGATCGACATGCGTTACGCCAACGCGCTCGACATGGCCGACAACACGCTCACCTATCGGCTTGTTGTGAAGGAGGTCGCCGCCTGGCACGGCCGGTATGCGACCTTCATGCCCAAGCCCCTTTTCGGTGAGAACGGCTCGGGCATGCACACTCACATGTCGTTGTTCAAGAACGGTCGCAACACGTTCTTCGATCCGAAGGACCAGCACAACCTCTCGAAGACTGCGAAGGCGTTCATTGCCGGGCTCCTCGTGCATGCGCGTGAGATGTCTGCCGTCCTCGCACAGTGGGTGAACTCCTACAAGAGGCTCGTCCCGGGCTACGAGGCGCCGGTCTACGTCGCCTGGTCGCAGCGCAATCGCTCGGCGCTGATCCGCATCCCGCTGTACAAGCCGGGGGCTGAGCAGGCGACCCGGGCCGAGATCCGTTGCCCCGATCCTGCGTGCAACCCGTACCTCGCGTTCGCGGTGCTGCTCCACGCGGGGCTTGAGGGCATCGAAAAGGGGTACGAGCTACCCGCCGAGATGACCACGAACCTCTATCGGCTCTCCGAAGCAGATCGTGATGAACGGGGCATCGTCGCTCTGCCGGGATCACTCGGTGAGGCGATCGAGGTGTTCGCGAAGTCCGAGCTCATGCAGCGCGCGCTCGGGGATCACATCTTCCCGCGCTATGTCGAGCTCAAGCGTCGAGAGTGGAACGAGTACCGCATTCAGGTCTCTGAGTGGGAGATCGATAGATACCTCGCGGCGTTGTAGCTAACTCACGGTCGTCCGGCGCGTCTCACCATAGGGACGCGTCGGACGACGTGCGACCTGAGCTTCTACAACGACCACGGGCCCCCAAAGGGACCCGCGATCGGCCGTCAGACACAAGCGCACCGCTCGCCTTGCGGCGCTGCCTGCGATCGTGATCATGCGGGATCCGACGGACGATGTCCAGCGGGAACCGCAGCTGCCGGTTGCGGCCTAGGGTCTCGAGATGATGTTCATCGTCGATGTCCGCCGTTCCCTGCCATACGCATAGTCTGGCGGGATCGTGCTCGACGTCCTCCGGATCGTCCATCTCCTGTCCGCCTGCGTCTGGGTCGGAGGCACTATCGTGCTCGTGTTCGTCGGCGTCCCGGCGATCCGGAAGCTCGAGGGCGAGGCGCGTGCCACAGCGATGCGCGCGCTCGGTCGGCGCTGGCGACCGCTTGGCTGGAGCGCGATGGGAATCTCGGTGCTCTCGGGGCTCTGGCTCACCGAGCTGCACGGTGGCTTCAACCGCGCTGCGCTCGGAACCGACTTCGATCGACTGCTGATCCTCAAATCAGCGCTCGTCGTTGCTCTCTGTGTTGGCGCGGCATTCCATGACTACGTCATCGGCCCCCGCCTGCAGCGCGAGATTCGCGCCGGCGCTCCACAGGCACCGGCGACACGGCGGCGCCTCGTGGCTATCGGCTGGATCAACTTTTCCCTCACACTCGCGGTACCGATCCTCGGCGCGATCGCGCTGGGAATGCTCGACTAACCATCTAGAAGGGGACGCCCACGATGCCGCCACCAATGATTGCGTACCAGCTGTACTCCGCACGGGTTCCGTGTGCCGCAGACTTCAGGGCCACGCTCGGAGCCATTGGCCGCCTCGGCTACGACGGAGTCGAGTTTGCAGGTCTCCACGGGCACGACGCCGGGGTCGTGCGGGAGTGGATCGACGCGGCGGGGCTTACTGCCTGCGCGATACACACGTCCGTTGCGAAGCTCGAGGAAAATACGCAGGCCGTTGTCGATGAGGCCAAGGCGCTTGGGACAGACCGTGTGATCCTGGCACACGTCCCGGCCCCGACGTCCGCGGAGGAGGCGGAGGCGGCTGCAGAGCTCATTGGCAGCCTGGGCGAGCAAGTCGAGAGCGCAGGAGGGCGGTTCGGGTTTCACAACCATGCGTCCGAGCTTGTCGCTTTTGCTGGTTCCAGCACGATCGATCGACTCGTAGCGGCCTCACCGTCGCTCGGGCTCGAGATTGATCTCGGGTGGGCGTGGATCGCCGACGTCGACCCGCTCGAGCTCCTCCGCTCGCTTCCCGGTCGCGTACCGCTGGTGCACGTGAAGGACTTCAGCGAGCACGACTCGGACACATGCTGCCCTATCGGTGAGGGAGCGATGGACTGGGCTGCGCTCCTGCCTGCGACGGCTGCGACGACGGGTCTTGAGTGGTTGGTGGTTGAGCAGGACGAGACGGCGGGCGACGAGCTCGATGAGGCAGCTCGTTCGCTCGCTGGTGTGCGACGGTTGCTCGGTAGCTAGCCGCAGATGAGTGAAGCGGCTCGTCATCTCGCGCTTCTCACCCGGACGATCGAGGTCGTCAACTCCTCGCTCGACCTGCAGGAGGTGATGGAAGCGATCGCACACGAGGTGGCGGCCGCGCTCGCGACGGACGCGTGCTTCGTCTACCTCTACGACGAGCGCACCGACGAGCTCGTGCTCCGAGCCACGCACGGGACGCGCGTGGAGGACGAGACCATCGCCCCACGGATGCGTCGAGGCGAAGGCATCACGGGGGTGGCTGCGGCCCAACGCCAGCCGGTCATGATCCCGTCGAAGGCCCACCTCGACCCGCGATTCAAGGCGTTTCCGAACCTGCCTGAGGACGACTACGAGTCGATCCTCGCCGTCCCGATCTTCGCGCGCGACATCCTCGAAGGTGCTCTCAACGTCCGCACCCGCGAGCCCCGTCCGTTCAGCGACGCCGAGATCGGACTGCTCACCTCCATCGCTTCGCAGGTAGGCCAGTCGATCGAGCATGCAAAGCTCTTTGCTCAGACGCGCCGCCGGGTTGAGGAGCTTGAGGCGCTTGCCAAGATCTCGCAGGCGGTGTCGGAGAGCCTCTACCTCGAGGAGTCGCTCGAGGCGATCGTCCGGACGACCGTCGAGTCGCTTCGCGCGACAGGCGCGGCCCTTGTCCTCGAGGACGGGCGGATCGCCTGGCCCGAAGGGAGGGCGGGGAAGCACGCCGTTCGGCTGCCACTCCGCTGGCGTGGGCGTCAGATCGGCGAGCTTGTCGTCGACAGAGACACACCATTCACCGACGACGACCGCCAACTGCTCGACGCGATCGCAAATCAAGCGGCGGTGGCGCTTGAGCATGGCCGAATGGCGCTCCGCGGTGTACTTGCCCAGGAGATCCATCACCGCGTCAAGAACAACCTCCAGACCGTTGCCTCGCTGCTTCGGCTCCAGGCTCGCGCCGAAGGCGTCGATCCACGTAAGGCTCTCGGCGACTCGGTCAATCGGATTCTCGCAATCGCTGCAGTCCACGAGGTTCTCACAGAGCACCGCGAGGACGTCGTTGATCTCCATGAGCTGATCGACCGGCTCCGGTCGATGCTTGTCCAGGGACTCGTCGTCGGCAAGGACGTCACGGCCTCCCTCGCCAACGTCGAGCTTGCAGGCCAGCGGGCGACCGCCCTGGCCCTGGTCTTCAGTGAACTTCTCGGCAACGCCCTCGAGCATGGCGGAAACCGCGTTGCGATCACTCTTGAGGCCGAAGGCGACGATGTCGTGCTCACCGTTACCGATGACGGAGGCGGTTTCACCGGCGCCGCCGAGGGGACCGGTCTTTCGATCGTCCGGGCGCTCGTGCACGACGAGCTTCGCGGTGTGCTCGACTTCGAGGATGTAGATGGGTTGATCGCGCGCGTCCGCTTCCCGGCGTGAGTGGACGGTAAGCTCCCTGCAGGGCGACGCTGCCCCCGGTCCGCCGATGCTGGCGGCGTCGGATCTCTGGAGTGCCGGCGACTCGTCATGCGACGTTGGAGGCAGCGACATGTCCGACACCCCGATGAGAATTTTGATTGCGGAGGACGAGACGATCATCCGGCTCGATCTCCGCGAGATGCTTGAGCGCGCCGGATACGACGTGGTCGCCGAGGCGCGCGACGGAGAGGAGGCGGTTGCGCTCGCACGGTCTGCGGCACCGGAGCTTGCGCTCCTGGACGTGAAGATGCCAAAGCTCGACGGGATCGACGCCGCGCGACAGATCCTCGAGGAGAGACCGATCCCGATCGTGATGGTGACCGCATACGGGGAGAACGAGCTTGTTGCGCGTGCCGTCGAGGCCGGTGTCTTCGGCTACCTGGTAAAGCCCTTCCGCGAGACCGATCTGCTGCCCGCA
>JANNQQ010000271.1:0-9511 GCA_031400835.1 Actinomycetes bacterium
CCGTCGATCGACACCGAGCCGCCCACCGTGATCGTGGGAGCGATCAGCGGAGCTTCAACCCTGAGTTCGAGCCCGTCCACCCCACCTTCGAGCGCGGCGATCCGGCCCACCTCCCTGACAATCCCGGTGAACACGACCTAGACACTAACCGGAGGTACCGACCTCGTCCGCTCTGGACGCGCGAGGTCGGCCTCGATCAACACGTCCTGCCCGCTCGTCGTCGCACGCATCTGTCTGAGATCGACGGGGAAGGACAGAGGAGCGAGCGCCGGAACACCGCCGCCGGCGAGTACCGGCGCGATGAAGAGGAGAACCCGATCAACGAGATGCGCCTTGACGAACGAGGCCGCGATCGTCGGCCCGCCTTCGAGCAACAACGACTGCACGCCCTCGGCGCCAAGTCGCGCGAGCTCCTCCTGGAGCGAACCCGAGCAGAGCTCAAGCTGAGAACCGGCTGGAAGCGGGCCTCGTCCGAACGCGAGCCGGCGCGGCTGACGGACGACGTGGACATCACGGGCATCGAGCTGCGGTGCATCCGCACGGACGGTGCCCATCCCAACGGCGACGGCGTCAGACGCCGCTCGTAGTTCGTGAACGCGTCTGCGCGATTCACTTCCGCTCACCCAACGGCGGCCCGGGACGGTGACCCGCCCGTCGAGCGACATCGCAAGCTTCAGCGTGACGAACGGTCGCCGAAGAGTCGCCCAGGTCATCCACGCTTCGTTCTGGCGGTACGCCTCCGGGAGCTCGACGACATCGACGGCGATTCCCGCCGTACGGAGTGTTCGCACGCCGTCAACCCTGTCGGTCGGGTCGAGTGCCGCGACGACAACGCGCGCAACCCCGGCCGCAAGAATTGCGTCGGTGCACGGCGGCGTCGTCCCGTGATGCGAGCACGGCTCGAGCGAGACGTACAGCGTCGCGCCGCGTGCTCGTTCACCCGCGACTCGAAGAGCATGTACCTCGGCGTGGGCCTCGCCCTTACGTTCGTGCCAGCCTTCACCGACGAGCAGCCCGTCCTTGATCACCACTGCACCCACGATCGGGTTCGGGGCGGTCGTCCCGCGACCCCGCTCCGCGAGCTGAATCGCTGCGCGCAGCCAGAGTTCGTCGCTCATCGCGCCGCCGTTTGGATTCGGCGCCATGCCGCTACCGGATCAGCGTCACCGAACACTGCGCTCCCCGCGACGAGCACCGAGGCCCCTGCAGCGTGCACCGCCGCCGCATTTTCCTCCCCCACCCCGCCGTCGACCTCGATCGGTGTATCGGTGAGAACACGAAGCTCTGCAATCCGAGCGATTGCGTCTTGCATGAACACCTGGCCCGAGTAGCCGGGGACGATGCTCATGCAAAGCAGAAGCTCGGCTTCCGCTGCCTCGGCGAACGCGATGGCCTCCTTCGACGTGGTACCGGGGTTGAAGGCGATTCCCACCGCGAGCCCAAGCTCTCTGGCCGCAGCCGAGACACCCGCGGGGTTGTCGGTCGCCTCGACGTGAAACGTCACCGAGTCGGCGCCGGACTCCGCGAACTCGGGAAAGTGGTGCGCAGGGTCATCAACCATCAGATGACAGTCAATGACCCCTCCCGATGCGTGGATCGTGGGCGCAATCGACCGCAGAACGACAGGCCCGATCGTCACCGGTGGGACGAAATGACCATCTCCACAGTCGAAATGGAAGATCCGACAGCCCGCAGCCAGCAGCGCGTCGACCTGTTCACCGAGCCGACGAAAGTCGGCAGCGTAGAGCGAGGGTGCGATCTCGACGTCATCACGGATCCACTCGGCCCAGCTCATCCGCCGACCGTACTAGACGACCCGAAGACGCGCGACGAAGAAGCCACTCGTGTGGTGGACGTGCGGGAGCGTGAGCAGGAAGGCACCACGCGTGGGGTGGCGGAACCGCGGCCACTCATCGCCAAGGCTCGGGTCGATCTCGAGCCCGCCCTCGGCGAGTGTGGCGTCGACCACAGCCTCACCCTCGTCGCGATTCGGAGTACACACCGCATAGACGACAGTGCCACCGGGACGCACGCGGGCGATTGCGGCGCGCAGGAGCGCGCGTTGAAGCGCCACGAGCGGCTCGGCTTTCCAGCGCAGATCGGGGCGCGCCGCGAGGACACCCAGCCCCGAGCAAGGCGCATCCACAAGGGCGCGGTCGAACCCGGTCAATTCCGAGGGAAGCTTCTGCCCATCTGCATGGACAACGCGGACGTTGGTCGCTCCAAGCTGCAGCACGTTGCGCTCGAGCTCGCGCGCACGGCCCTCGTTCACCTCGACCGCCACGACCTCTCCGCTCTGCATCGTTGTCTTTCCGCCCGGCGCGGCGCAGAGATCGAGAATCCGCTCACCGGGCCGCGAGCCAACCGCGAGCCCGACGACCTGCGACGCGCGACTCTGTGGCCAAACGCGCCCCGCGGCAAGGTCGGCGTGGTCGACGCGCTCAACGCGGAGTGCGCCGGGGACGTCGGTGGGCTCGCCGACGATCTCGCCCCGGATGACGCGCACGACCGTCTCCAGCGGCTCGTTCTGAGCGCTCATACACGCGATGGCTCCCTCGGGGCCGAGATCACGCCAGAACGTCTCGGCGATCCAATCCGGATAGGAGTGACACAGACCAGCTTCAACCGGTGTGCTCTCGGGGAGCGCGGCGAGCAGCGGGCCGATCCCGTCCGCCACCCTCCGCAAGACCGCGTTCGTGAACGAGACCGCTCGCTCCAGTCTCGCTGCGCGGACGAGCTCGACCGACTCGTTCACGGCCGCGTAGCGGGGGACGCCGTCGAGGAATCCGAGCTGGTAGGCCCCGAGCCGGAGAGCTGCGCGAACGGGAGGGTCGAGCTTGGCCACAGGCCGTTTGCCGAGCGTTTCGATCGCGTGATCGAGGGTACGAACCCGCTGGACGGCGCCGTAGACGAGATGCGTGGTGAGGGCACGGTCGCGTTCGTTGAGACGTTCGGTCGCAGAGCGGGTCGCACGGTCGGCGTAGGCGCCCTCCTCGAACACACGTAGGAGGACTGCATGCGCCGCTGCGCGTGCCGGCGAGACGGTGCTACCCGTCACGAGCGGAGACCTCGCAACCAGTCGGCCGACGTCATGCGGCGCCCACCCTCCGGCTGCACCTCGAGCGGCTCGAACTCGCCGCTGTCACCGACTCGGGCACGCCAGATGGTCACCGGGCGATCCAGCAACGTTGCGCGGGCCCCGATGTGCGGCGCAAGCGCGCGGACGCGACGGACGAGCTCCAGCGGCGGGCGCGAGAGATCGAGCACGCGATCCGGAGGTCCGAGCTTCTCCGCGTACGTCACCCCGTCCGCGGGCTGCGGCACGAACGACTGTGCATGCGAGGAGCTGGTGGGCGCGACATCCGATCGGGCGAGAACGTCGTCCAACAAGTCTGCAGCAACCTCGGCTGCTCGAGCGAACACCTCCCCTGCCTCCGAGTCCCCGATCGAAAATGACTGCTGCGCCGCGATCGGGCCGGCATCGAGCTCTTCGACCGTCAGGTGGATCGTGACCCCGGTCTCGGTATCACCGGCCAGGATCGCGCGTTCGACCGGGGCAGCGCCACGCCAGCGCGGCAGCAGAGACGGGTGCACGTTGAGCCAGAGCCGCTCCTCGAGCAACTCCGCCGGAATGAGAAGCCCGTAGGCGCAGAGAACGACGACCGGTGCGCCGAGGTCGATCCCCGGTATGGGACGGTCGGGCTGCAGGACGGGAATCCCGAGCCGTTCGGCGACAAGCTTCGCCGGGGGTGCTGCAAGCTGGCGGCCTCGGCCTTTCGGCGCGTCAGGACGCGTGAGAAGGGTCACGACCTCGTGATGTCGGGCAAGCCGCTCGAGCACGTCCGCGCCGAACGGCGCCGTCGCAGCGACGGCGATCCGAGCCATGCCTTTAGATGGTTGATTCCGGATTCACGAAGCCAACCAGCTACCTCAGCGCGAGCTTTGGCCGGAGCCGACGGAGCGCGTCGCGGCGCGAGTCTGGGTCGGTGCGATCCACCATCAGCGTCCCGTCAAGGTGGTCGAGCTCGTGCTGCACGACCCGAGCCGGCATTCCCTCAAGCTCGAACTGGAGCGGCTTGCCTTCGACATCGAAGCCCTCGAGGGTCACCGTCACCGGACGCTCGACCGGTACCCGCACGTCAGCGAGCGAGAGGCAACCCTCATCGTCGGTATCAGTCTCTGCGCTTGCCTTCGCGATTCGCGGGTTCGCGATTGCGCGATCCTCGCCCTCGATGGTGCAGACGAAGAGACGGCGCACGATCCCCACCTGGTTCGCGGCGAGCCCAATGCCATCGGCCTCGTGCATGAGGTCGGTCATGCGCTCTGCGAGCTCACGCAACTCGTCGTTGAACGTCGTAACGTCATTGGCGCGCATGCGAAGCGCGGGATCCCCGTACTGCCGAATCTGCGCCAACGCGAGCTGCCGCCGGATGACGCGCTCCCGATCTTCGCCCGACTCGACATCGTCCTCATGGTCGTGGTCGTGACCGTCGTGGTCATGGTGATCGTGGTCGCTCACGAAGGGATTGTAACCGCGTCCGACGGTAGATGATTGATCGGTAACTGGGGTGCGTTCGGGGGCGTTCACGACCAAGCAGCGTGTTGTGGTCGTCTGCGGCTCGTACCGGTGCTGTACGTGCCGTAGGCGAACACGACGCGCTGCGCCGTGTCGTGGGCGTCATCCGGACGTGCCGGAATTACCGATCAATCATCTAAGCATTGCTGCCTCAGCAGAAGAGTGCCTAAAGGCTTTGCGGGTCGACGTCGACGACGATCGTAAGACCATCTCGCCTCAGAGCGGGCGTTGCAGCGGCCAGGAGGCGCGCGATCTCCTGTGCGACGCGACGCGGCTGAGCGGTCTTCGCGAGAAGTTGCGCACGATGGCGACCACGCAGCCGCAGGAGCGGCGCAGGTCCGAGCAGTGTTGCCTCGATGCCCTCGAGCCGCAGCTTGAGCTCGCGAAGTGCCTCCGTCGGGGCCTCGGGTTCTGGACCAGCCGCAACAACGGCGACCAGGTGACCGAAGGGTGGATAGCCAAGAGCCTCGCGCCGCTCGAGCTCGCCGGTGAGGAATCCCGACACGTCGTGTCGCATCGCGTGGAGCAACGGGATCGTGTCGGGCTGGAAGGTCTGCACGACGACGGTGCCCGGCGCATCGCGCCCAGCGCGGCCGGCGAGTTGGGTCACAAGTTGGAACGTACGCTCCTCCGCCCGGAAGTCGGGGAGTGCGAGACCTGTATCTGCATCGATCACGGCCGCGAGCGATACCCCTGGAACGTGATGCCCTTTCGCCACCATCTGCGTCCCAATCAACACCACCGCCTCAGCCTCGCGGAAGCGCCCGAGCGCCTCGCGTACAGCACCGGGCCTGGACGCGACGTCAGCGTCCAGTCGGATTCTCTCGAGCTCCGGGATCGCACGCTCAAGCTCGGTCTCCAGATGCTGCGTCCCGGCGCCAATGCGCGCTATCTCGACCGAGCCACAGCCGGGGCACACCTTGGGGACAGGCGCTGAGAATCCACAGTGATGGCAGTGCAACAACCCGTCGCTGTGGAGGGTCAGCGACACATCACAGGCGTCACAGCGGCGCGACACACCGCACGCTCGACAGTGAATAGCAGGCGCAACCCCGCGCCGGTTGAGGAGCAGAATCGCACGGCTGCGACTCTCGACCACCTTCCCAAGCTCGCGTAGCAGCGGCGCCGAGAGTGGATACCCGGCCTCGCGCCGGAGGTCGACGACCTGAATGCGGGGAAGCGATGCACCGATCCGCGTGGGAAGCGACACCCGTTCGAGCCGCCGCCAGCTCTCGGGGCGCGGCGTGGCGCTGCCGTACACCGCCACGGCTCCTTCGAGCGCTGCCCGTTTCGCGGCTACGGTGCGGGCGTCGTAGCGCGGGTCGGATTCCTGTTTGTAGGCGGCGTCGTGTTCCTCATCCACCACGATTAGGCCTAACCGTCGCATGGGTGCGAACACAGCGGAGCGCGCGCCGACGACGATCCGCGCCTCTCCGCTCGCAATCCGATCGCGTTCGTCACGCCGTTCGGCGTCGCCGAGCGCCGAGTGGAGGATCGCGACCTGGTCACCAAAGCGCTGCCGGAAACGGCCAACGGTCTGTGGTGCGAGCGCGATCTCGGGGACGAGGACGATCGTGCCGAGACCTCGGTCGAGCGCCTCACCGCACGCCTGGAGGTAGACCTCGGTCTTGCCGCTGCCCGTTGGCCCGTCGAGGAGAACGTGCTCACCGACGCCTTCGTCGAGGGCCGCGACGATCCTCGCAACAGCTGCCTTCTGCGCCTCTGTCAACGAATCCGGTTCTGGCTCACCTTCGAGCGACTCACGCAGTCCGGGAGCTTCGCGCTCACCGCGCGGTTTGCGCCGGAGCGGGGCCACTAACTCAAGTGCCCGCGACGGGGTTGTGCCGTAGTACTCCGCAATCCAGAGCGCCAGATCAACGAGGGTTGGAGGAATCGAATCGAGAATGCGCCCTACGGCAACGGTCTTGATCCCTTCCGGTGCCTCGACGCCCACCTCGGCGACAACACCTCGTGTCTGCTGACGTCCCAGACGGAGCGCAACCACCGCACCCTTCTGCATGTCGTCGGGTACCTCGTAGGTGAAGGGTCGTGCGAGCGTCCGCGTCGACACGATCGGGTACACGGAGGCAAGACGCATCAGCCGAGGGTAGTCGCGACACACCTATAGTGATGGCTCGGCGTCGACGCAGAGGCAGGAGAGTCATGGCACATGGGCACGGACATTCGGTAGACGACTATCTCGAGGTCATCTACTTTCTCGCGTTCCCGATCGGGGAGTATCGGCCAGCCAGCGGTGCGAGCGCGATTGCGGCGCGCGTCGCCGAGATGCTGGGCGTCTCGCGGGCTTCAGCCGGCGAAATGCTCAAGCGTCTTGAGGCGGACGGGCTCGTCGAGCGCGGCGAGCAGAAGGAAGCGATCTTCACCCCCGCAGGGATCGAGCGCGCGCAGCGGGTGGTGCGCAAGCATCGCATCATCGAGCGGTTCCTCACGGACTTCATGGGATACACCGCCTCCGAATCGCACGTCCAGGCGGACGAGATGGGCGACACCTTCACCGACGAAATGATCGAACGAATCAACGAACGGCTCGGGTTCCCCGATCGGTGCCCACACGGCTGGCCTGTCGAACCGGAGGTGGAGCACAAGGAGAACGTCGGCCTTGTGTCGCTTGCGGCACTTGAGCCTGGGCAGACAGCCGAGATCGTGCGACTGGCCGAGCACGATGGTGACCTTCTCGATTGGTTCTACGGCGAAGGATTCGCCCCCGGCTCACACGTGATCGTGCGCGAGGCGCAACCCGCTGCCGGCCAGTTCAAGGTGTCGCTCGATGGGATAGAGAAGGCGATCGCCGAGAAAGCTGCGCTCGGGCTCTACGTACGCGTTTGAGTCAAGCTCTAACGCGATTCTCAGCCACATCTGCCATCGTCTGAGGATGCGCCGCCTGCTCGTCGTCGACGATGAACCCGCACTGCGCGAGTCGCTCGTGCTCGCGTTACGGACCGAGGGCTTCGAGGTTACGTCTGCGAACGACGGGGTGTCCGCTCTCCAAACGGTTGCCCACTCGGAGCCCGACGCGATCGTCCTCGACGTGCTGATGCCGGGCGCCGACGGCCTTGAGGTAACGAGACGACTCCGTGCCAACGGACATCGCGTCCCGATCCTGCTGCTAACCGCAAGAGCCGCAGTAGGCGACCGGGTCGAAGGTCTCGAGGCCGGTGCCGACGACTACCTCACCAAGCCGTTTGCACTCGAGGAGCTTCTTGCACGGATCCGCGCACTCCTACGGCGCGCCTCACCCGATGAGCTCGGCGAAACGTTGCGATTCGCAGACCTCTCGCTCGACATCGGTTCCCGGGTCGTTCTTCGGGGCGGGCGGGCGATCGAGCTCACCCGGACAGAGTTCTCACTCCTCGAGCTCTTCCTCCGAAACCCACGACAAGTGCTGCCTCGATCGCTCGTCTTCGATCGCGTGTGGGGCTACGACTTTGGCCCCTCGTCCAACGCGCTCGAGGTGTACATCAGCTACCTCAGGCGCAAGACCGAGGCCGACAATGAGCCCCGACTGATCCACACGATCCGAGGCGTGGGCTACGCCCTGCGTGAGTCGTGAGCTTCCGCGCCCGCATTGCGCTCGCCGCAGCGCTCGCGGTCGCAGTGGCGGTCGGTGCGGTCGCGGCGGTCTCGTACATCCTCGTGCGCGACCGTCTCGAGTCGAGCCTTGACCGCTCGCTCCGTGGTCGCATTGGTCAGGTCCGAGGGCTCGAGCCGCGCCTCGAGCCAGGGCCATCGCCGCGCTTCGGTGGGCCTGAGGGGACAACCCAACTCCTGCTCGCGACCGGGAGGACGATTCGCCCGAACGCCAACGAGCAGGAGCTACCGGTCACGCAAGCTGCGCTCGGAGTCGCCCGAGGCGACCGGTCAGAGTCGCGCGAGAACGTCGCGGTCGACGGGGTTCGTCTGCGCATGCTCACGGTTGGCGTCCGCACAGGTATCGCGATTCAGGTGGCCCGCCCTCGTGACGAGGTCGACGAGACACTCGCGCGAACACGTAACGCCCTGCTCACGGTAGGGGTCGGCGGGGTACTCCTCGCAAGCCTTCTAGGACTGCTCGTGAGTCGCGCGGCGATAGGCCCACTCTCCCGACTCACCGATGCCGCCGACGAGATAGCCGAGACCCGCGATCTCACTCGCCGGGTCGGCAGCGAGGGCACCGATGAGCTCGGTCGTCTCGCGGGTCGGTTCGATGCGATGCTCGATGCCCTCCAGGGATCACAACAGGCGCAGCGCGCGCTCGTCGCCGACGCATCGCACGAGCTGCGCACGCCGATCGCGACCGTACGCACGAACGTCGACCTTCTCGCGCGTCATCCCGACCTGCCGGCGGCCGACCGCGAGGCAGCACTCACAACGGCGCGCGAGCAGCTCGAGGAGCTCTCGGACCTCGTCACGGACATCGTCGAACTCGCGAGAGACGGCACGGAGGCGCCGCCCGTCTTCGACGACTTCAGGCTCGACGAGGTCGTCAACGCGGCCGTCGAACGGGTACGAGGCGCGCATCCTGGGCTGACCTTCGTGGTCGAGGCTGAGCCATCCGTCACCCACGGTGCGGCCGATCGCGTCCAACGCGCGGTGGCAAACCTCCTCGACAACGCAGCCAAGTGGAGCCCGTCCGATGGGCGGGTCGAGGTTGCGGTTTCCGACGGGCGCGTGACCGTGGTGGATCACGGAGCTGGCATCGACGCCGAGGATCGAGAGCATGTCTTCGATCGCTTTTACCGTGCCGCATCGGCACGATCACTTCACGGCTCGGGTCTCGGCCTCGCGATCGTGCGCCAGGTCGCCGTGCTGCACGGCGGTGAGACGGGTGTAGAGGAGACGCCGGGAGGCGGTGCCACGGTGTTCTTCACGCTAGCAACCTGATTACACACGTTTTAAGAGGCTCTAAGGGATATCTCAGGCTCGGGTGATTCCATG
>JANNQQ010000272.1:0-6779 GCA_031400835.1 Actinomycetes bacterium
GGCGTTGCGACTCAAGGCCGCGGATCCGGATGCGCATCATTTTCGCGGCGCGGCGCTCGTGTTGTTGGGCCGTCCCGCCGAAGCGTTGGCGGAGTTCGAGTCGGTGCTGGCGATGCAGCCGCACCCCCGATGTTGACGTACCCGGGCATCAAGACAACCCCTTCGGATAGGAACGAGCCGTAGCGCGCAACGCCGGGCGGGACGACGCGGACGCCACGATCGGCGTAGTCGCTCTTCACCGGGATCTTGTCGAGAAACTGAAGTCCTCCCGCCTGCATCGGCTCGACCTTTCGTAGCCGGAAGTAGAGGAGAATCGCCTTCTTGATCCACTCGTTAACGGTCCATCCATCGGCGGAGGGTTCGGCGACGCGTATCTCGCCCGCGTCGAGAAGCCGAATCGCCTCCTCAATCGGAACGGCGTCGATCTCTCCTGCATCCCAGAGAGCGTCGATCTGTGCAGCGAGACTCATCGACACATCATCCCGCACCTGGCGACCCGGTGGAGAACGCATGCTCGAGAAGGGCGATGGCCCGCTCGCACTCCTCCGGTGTGGGGACAAGCGCGTACCGGACAAACCCCTCGCCGGAGGGGCCAAGGAACGAGCCCGGAGCGACGACGACCCCATGACCGAGGAGCCACTCGGCATGCTGCTCGGACGTTTGCCCGGCAGGGACCGCAACCCAGAGGTACATCGTGGATGGTCCGCCTGCGTCGCGCAGCCCATGACGTTCGAAGAACGTGCGAAAGAGCTCGCGCTTGCGTGCGTACGTGTCGCGAGCAACCTCGACGTGCGCCTCGTCCGACCAAGCGACGACGGCAGCGCGCTGCACGAACTCCTGTGGAGCGGTGCCAACGTTTGGTCGGAACTGCTTGAGGGCGGCTACGAGCTCGGGATCGCCGGCGATAAAGCCGCAGCGGAACCCCGTCATCGATGAGCGCTTCGACAGCGTGTTGAATGCGACGACCCCCGCAAGATCTGCGAGTTGGAGCGCGGATGGGGGAGGGGAGTCGAACCAGAGCTCGGTGTAGGCCTCGTCGGAGGCCAGGACGAATCCGTGCTTGCGTGCAAGTCCAGCCGCTTCTTCCAGGAACGAGAGTGGCGCCACCGCACCCGTGGGGTTGTTCGGATAGTTGAGCCACAGCAGCGCAGTCCTCGCCCAGATCTCCTGCGGGACTGCTCCGAGATCTGGAAGGAAACGGTTCGCTTCGAGGAGTGGCAGGGCGACAACTTTGGCTCCTGCAAACTGCGCTCCGCGATCGGGTACCGGGTAGCCCGGCTCGGTGACTATGACCGTGTCACGGCCCGCAGGGAGGTCAAGGACGACTTGTGCGAAGGAGAAGATCGCTTCCTTTGAGCCGAGTGTCGGGATCACCTGCTGATCGGGGTCAAGTGTCACGCCGAACCGGTGAGCCACCCACCTGGCGATGGCGTTACGTAATTCGGGGAGACCCACGGCAGCCGGATAGCCCATCCGCTCACGCACCCCGTCGCGGAGCGCCTCGAGGATTGCAGGAGCCGTCGGCTCACGCGGATCTCCCATACCGAAGTCGAAGACCTCAAGGCCCTGGTCGCGCCTATCGGCCGCCGCCTGGTTCAGGCGCACGAACGGGTAGGTCTCCTGGTTACGCAGGATGGGTGAGATCACACCGCACCTCCGTCGAAGAAGCGGCGCAGTGTCTCGTATCCGTGAACGAGAGCCGGGACACGCACAAGCTCGTTGGCACGGTGCGCGTACGCCGGGTCGCCTGGCCCGAAGTTGATGGCGTCGATGCCCCTCGTTGTAAAGTCGGAGACGTTCGTCCAAGCCTGCTTCGGCTCGATTCCCGTCGCACCCGCAGCGAGGAGCCCAAGAACGAGCGGTGTATCGGAGACCACTGCGGCAGGGGGCGAGTTCCCGATGATCTCAAGGGTGGCGTCACGCGGAACGAGCGAGGTGAGGAGCTCGACGGCCTCCTCAGGAAATCTGTCTGGTGGATATCGGAGGTTGACCGTCGCCACGGCGCGATCGGGAACGATGTTGTCGGCGATTCCCGACTCGAACCGCGTCAAAGTGACCGTCTCGAAGAACGAGAGCCCTCCAACGCTGGCTTCTCGACGTTCAAGCTTCGCAATTGCACCAAGGCCGACGATGGCACGCTCGAGTGCATTCTCCGCCTGCCACGGTCGTGCCGCATGGCCGCTGACGCCGTGAAAGGTGATCTGTGCGGTCAGCGTCCCTACGCATCCCGCGTGTACGGCACCGCTCGTAGGCTCGAGGAGAATCGCAAGCGCTGCCTTATGAATGACGTCGCACTTCTCAAAGAGCTCGGGCAGAGGGTTGAACGATGGCGGCAACTCCTCCTTGCCGAACAGCAACAACCCGACGTCGACCGCTGAAGGCGGTGACTGCTCGAGTTCGCAGACAAGCTCGAGCGCGACTGCGACCCCGCCCTTCATGTCGGCGGCTCCGAGTCCGTGGACTGCATCATCGGCGACGAAGCCTGGGATGTTGCCCTGGTCAGGAACCGTGTCGTAGTGACCCGCGAGGACGACCAACGGGATGTCGGGACGACGGACGGGCGCCCAGAAAGCGACGTCCTCGCCGACAAAGACCTCGGCAAGGGAGCTGGGGACGAGAGCGCGAAGGTGCTCCCGGATCGCCGCTTCGTGGAGGCTTTCGGAGGCGATGTCGACCAGCTCAAGCGTCCGTGACGCCAGCCGCTGCGCGAGGGTAGACACCCTGGCCAGCCTACCGGCATGATTGACCGTCGTGACGATGCGTCAGCCGGATCCTCGCCCGGGTGCGGAGCCCGAACGGGGGCTCCTCCTCGCCGTGCTGCCAAAGGGAGTCGACCCGACGGACGAGCTCGCAGAGTTGCGTGAGCTGTCCCGCACAGCCGGAGTTGAGCCGATGCTCGACATCGTCCAGCATCGGGTCAGTGCCGACCCGCGCACCTATGTGGGTAAAGGGAAGCTCGCCGAGCTCAAGGAAGAGTTCGCAGCGAGCGACGCAGACGTCCTGATAGTGGATGACGAGCTCTCACCGACCCAGTTGCGCGCTCTCGAGGATGCTCTCGCGGCCCGTGTGATCGATCGTACTCAGCTGATCCTCGACATCTTCGCGCAGCATGCTGTGTCAGCGGAGGGGAAGCTCCAGGTTGAGCTTGCGCAGCTCGAGTACAACCTGCCGCGGATGCGCGGGATGTGGAAGCACCTCGAGCGCCTCGGTGGCGGGGTGGGGACGCGTGGCCCAGGCGAATCACAGCTCGAAACCGACCGCCGACTTGCGAACCGGCGGATCTCACTCCTCAAGCGGCGGCTTCTGGAGGTTCAGCGACATCGCACAACGAGACGTAAGGAGCGCACCCGATCGCAAACACCAACGGTGGCGCTCGCCGGGTACACCAACGTTGGCAAGTCGACGCTGCTCAACGCACTTACCGGCGCTTCGGTCTCCGTCGAGAACCGCCTCTTCGAGACGCTCGACCCGACGACCAGGTCGTTTGTCGAGGAAGGGAAGAGTTACCTCGTCACCGACACTGTCGGTTTCATCCGCAAGCTTCCGACGCAGCTGATCGAAGGCTTCGCCTCCACGTTGGAGGAGACCCTGATCGCGGACATCGTGCTCCATGTTGTTGATGCGTCCCTCGCTCCCGACCGGATGGCTGAACAGATCGCAGCGGTCGACGCCGTTCTCTCAGACATCGGCGCGCGGGAGCTCCCCATCGAGCTGGTCTTCAACAAGCTCGACCGGCTGAGCGCCACGGAGCGCGTTGGCCTCGCCAATCGCTACCCGGGAGCGCTCCTGGTGTCTGCACAGACCGGAGAAGGGCTAGAGACGCTCCAGGCCCATCTCGCAGACCTCTTCGCCGATCGCTTCGACGATGTGCGCCTCCTGGTCCCGTACTCGGAAGGCGCGGCTCTGTCCGCGCTCTATGGGCTCGGCGCGCCGATCCAAGAACGGGAGGACGTCGAAGAGGGCGTTCTCATCCGCGCCAAGCTGCCGAGACGCGACGCGCGACGGTTTGCGGCCTACCTCGTCTCCGGCACCGAGGCAGAGAGCGCGCGCGGCCGATGACGACGCTCGCGTTTGTCCGTCTCAGGCCAGACGCCACCCCGCCGACGAAGGCCCATCTCAGTGATGCGGGATTTGACCTATCTGCCTGTGATCATCTCGTCATCAACCCGGGCGAGCGGGCGGTCGTAGGCACGGGCATCGCAGTGGCGATTCCCGAGGGATTTGCAGGTCTGGTGCTCCCACGTTCGGGGCTCGCGGCCAGACACGGGCTCGGCAAGGTGAACTCGCCCGGTCTGATCGACTCTGGGTATCGCGGTGAGTTGATGGTGATTCTCCTCAACACCGACCGCCAGGCGCCATTCACCGTGGAGCCGGGTATGCGCATCGGGCAGCTCGTCGTGATCGAGGTGCCGGGGATCGTGCTTGAGGAGGTCGCCGAGCTGCCCACCACTGAACGCGGCGCGCGCGGTCTGGGATCGTCGGGATCGTGAGTTGAGACCCGAGCCGCGGATTCGGGTGTCGGCGCTCCTGCGCTGGCACGACGCGATTCTCCTGTGCCGGCACGAGAAGCGTGGTCGCGAGCATTGGCTGCTTCCCGGTGGCGGAGTCGAGAGCGGCGAAACACTCGTGCAGGCGCTCCGCCGCGAGCTGCGCGAAGAGACCGGCATCGGGGAGGGGGGAGAGGAACTTCCACTCGAGGGACCAGTTGCGATCATTGAGTCGATCTCGCCCGAGCGGAGTCGGTGGTCGAAACACGTTGTCCACGTCGTGTTTGCGGTCGAGCTAGGCGGCTCGCTGTCTGGCGTCGTCTCACAGGACAAAGCTGTGCGCGGCCACCGCCTGTTTCGGTTCGACGAGCTCGACGACGCTGTTCTCCACCCACCGATCCATCGCTTCCTGACGCTGTGGCAGCCGGGTGACCCATGTGTCTACCTGGGCGCACTTTGGGCGGAATGAGCTAACGCCTGCGCGAGCGAGCGCGCCCGGCAGCCACAAGGTGTGCTGCGCGCTCAAGCTCATCATTGAGCGGTGCCAACGGTTCGGGCGCAGTGGCGCTCCGGTGACCTATGGCCCACGACAGAAGCGTGTCCGCGAGCTCGGGGTTGCGGGGCAGGAGGGGGCCGTGCAGATACGTCCCAATCGCGTGGGCGACGATGCAGCCCTCCGCGTTCGAAGAACCGTCGTTGCCGTATCCAGCGACGACGCGTCCAAATGGCCGGGCGCCAGGATCCAAGAGCGTCCGACCCGCGTGATTCTCGAATCCGGCGACCGCAAACGGCTTGCCAGGCTCAAGCTCGCAGTCGAGCAGAACGTTGCCGATCATCCGAGTGTCACCTGCGACCGTCTCCAGCGGCAGCACGCTGGCGCCCGGCATCCACTCCCCGTCTCGGCCGCGGTACCCGCGGCCGAGCAGCTGATACCCGCCACAGACGCCAAGGAGAGCAGCGCCCGCCTCGATGGACTCGCGCAGAACGTCCGCTCGTGCTGCCATATCGGGCGCGACCATGGTCTGCTCGCGATCCTGGCCGCCACCGATGTAGAGAAGGTCATGCTCCCCGGCCCGAAGCGAATCGCCGAGCCCAATTGCCGTGACCACCAAGTCGTGGCCGCGGAGCTCGGCGCGACGCCTGAAGACAGCGATGTTTCCCCGATCCGCGTAGATGTTGAGGTAGTCCGGATAGAGGTGCGCGACCCGGATGATCATGCGTCTCCCTCCACACGTTCCCAGAAGGGACGAACGTACCCGCGGGCGGCGAGGATCCCACGAAGCTCGAGCATCGCCGTGTAGGTCGGCAGGATGGCTAGCTCGCCACCGGCACCCGTGAGCTCAACGGCGCGATCGAGCGCCGCCTCGAGCCCTGGGATGACCTCGAGGCGATCGTTCGGAAACCCGGCGTAGGTGAATCGCAAGGCAAGCTCCGCCGCGCGTTCGCCGCTCACCACGATGCGCTCCGTACGTTCGAGGAGCGGCTCGAAGTCGACGTCCCAGATCCACGAGACGTCCCGTCCGTCCGCGATCGCGTCGTTCAGTGCCACCATGAGGATCGGCGTTGCGCCGCCTTGCGTCAGCGTGCGCACCGCCTCATTTGCACCGGCAGGGTTCTTCACGAGGAGCATCAGAAGTCGACGGTCGCCGATCTCGACTCGCTCGAACCGCCCGAACGCAGCGCGCACCCGTTCAAGCCCGCGGACGATCTCACCAAGGGAAACGTCGAGCGCCACAGCAAGGGCGGCGGCAGCGAGAGCGTTGTAGACGTTGTAGAGCCCAGGGAGGGGGAGGCGTACACGCGCCGACCCGGAGGGCGTAACCAGTTCGAATGAGACGCCATCGAGCCCGTCGAGCACGATCGATCGAGCAGCAATGTCGCGTGCCGGTCGGGCGTGGGCGCACGCGGGGCACCGGTAGTCGCCTAGATGCCCGACATACGCAGCCGCGTATGCGTAGGGGGTACCGCAACGCACGCAGTACTTCGAGTCGGCAGCGTGCTGGAGAGCGGGCCGGGCAACCCCTGGATCGTCGACGCCAAAGGTGAGCGTCGCCGCCCTTCCGGCTGTGAGCGTTGCCAACAGCGGATCGTCGGCGTTCACGACGAGGAGCGATGTCTCTGGAAGCCGCGCTATGGCAGTCCGCCACCGCTCCGCGATGTGCTCCAACTCGCCGTAGCGATCGAGCTGGTCGCGGAAGAGATTGCCGAGCACCACTACGCGTGGAGTGACGTGGTCGATCACAGCGGGGAGGGCGAACTCATCGACCTCGAGGAGACCGAACTCGGCATCGC
>JANNQQ010000273.1:0-5979 GCA_031400835.1 Actinomycetes bacterium
GAGCTCGGTGACGCGACCGACACCGTTGTTGTATTCGCGACCGAGGGCGACGACAGCATCGCGCCGGGCCAGAACGGCCTTGCCCTAACGAGCGACGGCGATCTCGACATCACTTTGAGCCCTAACCCCATGAAGATGGAGATCTACGGTCTTGGCGGGGTCGACTACATCAACGGCCGTGGCCAGTCCGGCGCCGGCCTTCACTACCTCGGCCAACTCGTTGTCGACGGTGGCGAAGGGAACGACACCCTTGTTCGCGGCTCGAGCGAGAACGACATCGTTCGCGGCGGCCCTGGGAATGACATCGTCGACGCCCAAGAGGGAGACGACCTCGTCGACGGCGGACCCGGAAACGACACCATCAGCGTCGGGAGTGGCAACGACGACGTCACTGGTGGCCCCGGAGTGGACAGCTTCGCCGGCAGTAACGGCAATGACATCTTCCGCGCAGAGGACGATGAGGTAGACCTCTCGTTCAACGGCGGCCCTGGAACAGACACGCTGTATTACGACCTCGGCCTCGATCCGCCTCCGACCGCCGTGGAGGTGCTCATCCCTGACGGGCCGCCGCCTCCGCCGCCTCCGCCGCCGCCTGGGTCGTGTGTATACGACTCCGCGTCGAAGACAGCGACAGCATCTGTCCCGGCCGGTGGAAGCGCCACCGTTACGGTCTCGGGTGGCTCCATCGCCTGGGGCTCGGGTGCTGCCCCGTCCCCGTGCGGCGCTGCCACGACGACGAACACGGACACGATCGTGATCGTCGGTCAGGCCGGGTCGACCGAAGGACTCACGATCGACGGATCAGGTGGCCAGTTTGCCCCCGGTGCGACGGCGGAGTCATCCGGGACGAGCGAGATCGAGATCCAGACCACACTCGGTGACACCAGCGACTCCATCCTCGTGCTCGGAACGGCGGGCAACGACACGATCGTCATCGGCCAGAGCGGTATCGGGCTGACCGGTGATGCCGACGCTGACGTCACCTTCTCGCCCATCCCGACCTCGATCGAGGCTCGCGGGCTCGGTGGTGTCAACACCCTCACAGGCCTCGGTGCGAACGGCACAGGGTCGGCTTTCACGGGCTCGTTGACGCTCGTGGCGGGTGACAGTGGTGGGACGCTCACCGGCGGAAACGGAAACGACATCCTGACCGGTGGCGCCGGAAATGATGTCATGGACGGTCGGGTCGGGGACGACGCGGTTGATGGTGGCGGCGGCAACGACACCGTCAACGGCGGCGACGGAAACGACACCTTGACCGGCGGTGGTGGGGTCGACTCGATGAACGGCGGAGGCGGTAACGACACGATCCGCGCCGACGACGACCTCGCCGACGCGACCATCAACGGTGGTCCCGGAACCGACACCGCGTACTACGACCTGGGTATCGACCCGAACCCGCTGGCGACCGAGAGCAAGGTGCCAGCGTGAGCGAGCAGGCCGGGTTTACGATTTGGCTCACCGGTCTTTCGGGATCCGGAAAGTCCACAATCGGCCACGCCCTCGCGGTGGAGCTCGAGCGTCGAGGTCGCGTGGTCGAGGTGCTGGACGGCGACGTCGTGCGAACGCACCTCTCGGCCGGACTCGGGTTCTCCCGCGAGGATCGCGACACGAACGTCGAGCGGATCGGGTGGGTTGCGTCTCGCCTGACCCGCCACGGCGCAGCGGTGGTCGTCGCCGCCATCTCGCCCTACCGTGCCGCGCGCGACGCAGTGCGGGAGAGGATCCAGCAGGAGGGGATATTCGTCGAGACCTGGGTGCGCGCGAGTGTCGAGGAGTGCACCCGTCGGGACGTCAAGGGTCTCTACGCGAAGGCCCTGTCGGGGGAGATCGGCCAGTTCACCGGAGTGAGTGACCCGTACGAATGGCCAACCGACTCGGAGCTCGTCCTGGACACGGAGGATCAGACGCTCTCCGCGAGCCTCTCCCAGGTGCTCGGTTACCTCGAGGCGCAGGGCCTCATCGCTCGCGACGTGCGAGCCGGGCTCGCCACCGCCTCAGCGACAGCCTGACGTCTCCTACCCCTCGCCCCCACGGTCAGGCCGGGCGCGCCTCGATCAGGCTTGCCCCCGACGGGAGCTCCTCGGTGCGGTGAAGGAGGAATCCGGCTTGTTCTAGGAGCAACCGAAACTCCGTCATTGAGCGCTCCCTCCCACCGGTGAGCACGAGGAGCGCGATATCGAGGAACACCGTCCGCGAGGACCCGCCAGCCTCGGAAATCACCTCCTGAATCACGAGCAGGGTGCCGTGATCTGGCATGGCTTCCCGCACGCGCCGAAGGAGTCGGAGCGCAGCCTCATCGTCCCAGTCGTGTAGCACGTGTCGCATGACATACGCGTCTGCCCCGGAAGGGACGGCGACGAAGAAATCGGCCGCGACGGCCTTCGCGCGATCCTCGAGCCCGGCCTCGGCGAACGCCTTCTGCGCTGCAGCCACGGCAGCCGGTCGGTCGGCAACCGTTCCCTCGAGGTGCGAGTGACGCCCAAGCAACGCCAGCAAGAGCGCCCCCTGACCTCCACCGACATCGACGACGCTCCGCACCGTCGACCAGTCGAAATGTGTTGCGCACTCCTCGAACTCGTTCGCCTCGAAGCTGCACATGTAGTTGCCGTAGACACGGGCCGCGTCGGCGTCGGTCTCAAGCGCGGAATAGAGATCGTGCCCGTGCTCAATTGAGAAGCCGCTTCGCCCCGTACGGAGGGCGTCCGCAAGTCGACCCCACGACGCCCACCACCAAGGCTGGCCAACGGCGCGCGCAAACGCGTTCATGGAGTCAGATCCGCCGGGCGCGAGCCGTGCGCCTCTCTTCGTGAGCGTCACCGTTTCGTCAGGCCCAACATCGACGATCCGCAGCGCCTCGAGCGCCCGCACGACACGGCCGAGCGTACCCGCGTGCAGGTCGAGGTCGAGCGCGAGCTCGTTGACAGTCGCCGGACCGTCTGCCAGCCGGTCGGCGGCGCCAACCTCGACGAACGAGGCTATGAGGCGCGATGCCTCGTACGCCCCGATCAGCCCTGCGAGTGGGTCGGGTAGCACCCGCGCGCTTACGTCCTGGGACAAAGCCATGGCTCTCACCGTAGTGGCGCATGGCGAACGCGCAAGCCGCCGACACGGTCTCGACAACGGATCTTGACCGGCTGTTGACACCCATTGCACCCACTCGTACATTGGGTAGAGGCTATTGAGTGCCCGTGCGGGCGTCCCTGAGGCATCTGGGGGAAGGGGAAAGGGACACAACGGTGTTGACACGCCTGCTTGACCGGAATGCAGAGCACCACGGCTCGCGCACAGCGCTCGTCGCTTCGGATGAGCGGCTCACATGGGCCGAGCTGCGCGACCGCGTCGATCGCGTCGCACTCGGGCTTTCGGCGCTCGGTGTCGGGCCAGACGACACCGCCGTGATCATGCTCCCCGCGACCTCGGAGTTCGTTGTCGGTGTCCTCGCACTCGGACGACTCGGCGCAGCTGCCGCGCTGCTCAACGTCCAGTCGAAGGAGCACGAGCTCTCGAGTGCGTTCGCGGACTGTCAACCCAAGGTGGTCATCACCGATCGGCCCGGCGCCGGGATCAGCCAGGCGGTGGCGGAGCGGATCGGTTACCCCGTGACGGTGGTCTCGACCGATGCCACGCCCTCGAGCGCCGTGCCCTTCTCTGCGCTCATAACCGATCAAGCCGACGCCACGCTCCCGACGCTCGCACCAGCCGATCGTGCGCTCATCTACCAGTACTCCTCGGGATCAACGGGACGTCCGAAGCGTGTCGTTCGCACCCAGGCCCAGTGCGCAGCGGAGGCTGAGTACGTCTCGCTGACGCTCGAACTCACGCCGGACGACGCGATCCTGTGCGTCATCCCGCTCTTCCACGCATACGGGCTCGGCGACTGCCTCTTTACCTCGCTCGGCAGCGCCGCGAAGCTCGTGATCCAGTCGAACCCGAATCCGTTCATGGTCAAGCGGCAGCGCACTCTCGAGCTGATAGAGGAAGAGCGCGTGACGTTCTTCCCAGGCGTGCCGTACCAGTTTGAGCTGCTGGCCAAGGCACGTTCCGAGGCAGATCTCTCGAGTCTTCGCTATTGCACTTCGGCCGGTGTCGGATTGTCACGAGACATCTTTGACGCGTTCCTGGATCGCTTCGGGATCCCGCTGCGCCAGCTCTACGGCTGCACTGAGTCACCGTCGCTCTCGGTAAACCTGGAGGACGACGTTGCGGCCACGACCGAAACGGTCGGAAGAGCGATGGTCGGGAACGAGATCGTGATCCGTACGGAGGACGGCGCCGCCGCACCCGTCGGAACGGTCGGAGCCGTTTCTGTCCGTAGCGCAGCATCCTCGTCCGGCTACGTGGGTAGCTCGCACAACGACCACGAGACGTTCCGGGACGGATGGGTGTTCCCTGGGGATCTCGGCTTTCTCGACGAC
The DNA here is from genome assembly GCA_031400835.1 of Actinomycetes bacterium. GTDB lineage: Bacteria > Actinomycetota > Thermoleophilia > Gaiellales > Gaiellaceae > Gaiella. Next base: position 4,419 of record JANNQQ010000273.1, read on the forward strand.
GAGGGGCGACTCACGATCGTGGGTCGCACGAAGATCTTCATCGACGTCGTCGGGCACAAGGTCGATCCACTCGAGGTTGAGGACGTGCTCGCAACGCACCCGGCGGTCGACGAAAGCGTTGTCGTCGGGACCTGCCTTGTTGAGGGCAAGGGCGAGGTCGTCAAGGCGGTCGTCGTGGTCAAGGAGCCTGTGAGCGAACTCGAGCTGATTCGTTACTGCTCCGAGCGGCTCGCTCCGTTCAAGGTTCCGCAGGTCGTTGAATTCGTGGACGCGATCCCCCGAAGCCCAATCGGCAAGATCCTGCGCAAGGAGTTGATCTAGTGCGCACGCTCCTCATCGATAACTACGACTCCTTCACGTTCAACCTCTTCCAACTCATCGCCGAGGTCAACGGGCAGGAGCCGATCGTCGTCCGCAACGACGGTGCATCGTGGTCCGAGCTCGCGACGTGGGACTACGACAACATCGTCATCTCACCGGGGCCTGGTCGACCTGAGCGTTCGAGCGACTTCGGCGTTTGCGCCGACGCGATCCGGGAATCGACCGTACCGCTGTTTGGCGTCTGTCTCGGGCATCAAGGCATAGGACATCTCACGGGCGGTACGGTCGTTCATGCACCTGAGGTGATGCACGGTCGGCTGAGCCCCGTCTTCCACGACGGCTCGTCGCTCTTCGAGGGCATCCCGCAGGGTTTCGAGGTCGCGCGCTATCACTCGCTCTGCGTCTCGACGCCGCTGCCACCCGACCTCGAGCGACTCGCGTGGACGGAGGACGGTGTGCTGATGGGCCTCCGTCATCTCAGCCGACCCCAATGGGGTGTGCAGTTCCATCCCGAGTCGATCTGCACGACCTTCGGGGCACAGCTGTTCGAAAACTTCCGCAAGCTGACGATCGAGCACGGCGGTACGCGCTCACACGCCGGTACGGCGCCACAGCGCTCTATCGTGCTTCACCGGGAGCAGGCCGTGGAGGAGGTTGCACCTGAGCGATTTGAGCTCAAGATCCAAAAGCTCGAGCGCGCATTCGACACCGAGACGGCGTTTGTCCATCTCTTCGGCGACGATCCGGATGCGTTCTGGCTCGACTCGAGCCGGGCCGTCGACCCGCAGTCGCTGTTCTCGTTCATGGGAGGTAGTAGCGGTCCGCTCTTCTCACGCGTGTCCTATGACGTGTCGTCCCGTGAGGTGACCGTCACACGAGGAGACGACCGCGAGATCCATCGCGAGTCCATCTTCGACTACCTCGAGCGCGAGCTCCGGCGGTACGAGCACACAAATGCAGACGTCCCCTTCGATTTCAACTGCGGCTTTGTCGGCTATTTCGGGTACGAGCTGAAGGCAGATTGCGAGGGGTCGGAGGTTCATCGGTCGCGCCTCCCGGATGCCTCGTTCGTCTTCGCCGATCGTCTCATCGCGTTCGACCACACTGCCGGCGACACCTACCTGCTCTGCCTGACCGACGCCGAGACGGCCGAGGAAGGCGATCGCTGGCTCTCCGAGACCGCCCAACTACTCGAAGCACTCGCGCTGCTCGGAACCGCCTCCGATCGCACTCGGACGCC
>JANNQQ010000274.1:0-19981 GCA_031400835.1 Actinomycetes bacterium
CTGTTCGTTCATCCTCGCGACCCACGCCTCCCCCTCGCCGATCTCCTCCCGCAGGGACTCGACTGACGAGATGAGCTGAGCTGCCGTCTCTGGTTGTCCCGCGTCGGCGATGACGCGGGCGACGCCGCACAGACCGATTACGATCTCGAGCGGGTCGCCGAGATCGCGCTTGATGAGGAGGCTCTGCTCGTAGAGACGCAGTGCGTCTTCGACTCGGTCTTGCCTGACTGCGAGCCACCCCAATGAGCCCAGTAGCGCGGCCTCGGCCGCAGCGTTTCTCAGTGCACGCGCTTGGTGGAGGCCGTCCTCGTACAGCTCTCGTGCGCGGTCAAGGGCGCCGGACTGCGCGTATGTCCAGGCGAGCGTTCGAGTTGCCCACGCGGCGTAGTGCTCGTCGCCGAGATCGCGGAAGAGACGGATGCTCTCTTCCAGGAGCTGCTGCGCCCGCGCCCAACCGCCCTCCTCGCTGGCTGCATAGCCGAGCTGATGCAGGGATTTCGCCGCACCTCGCCGATCGCCGAGAGCGCGGTGGAGCGCGAGTGCCTCTTCGGCCCGATGTCCCATCGTGACGGGATCTCCGCTGGCGGCCGCCAATTCGCTCGCGGCGTTGAGGGCCTTGGCGCGAGCCGCCGTCGGACGCTCGTCCGCGCGGAGGGCGCCCTCGAGACGACGCCGGCCTTCGGCGACGTGGGGGGTGCTTCCCCAGAAATCGGACAGTGCTCCCGCCAGCCGCAAGGTTCGTTCCGTCTCGCCTGCGGCTGTCAGCTGGTCGAGAGCCGCACGGAGGTTGTCCAGGTCGCGCTCCAGCAGGTCGAGCCACTCCCTGCCGCCCCGGAGCGCTTCGTCCTCGACGTGGGGTGCCGCCTGCTCAGCGAGTTCGAGGAATCGCTCGGCGTGGCGGCGCTGGAGCTCCGCGTCCTCGCCCGACTCCTCGAGTCGCTCGGCCGCGTACTCGCGGATCGTCTCCAGCATCCAGTAGCGGGGTGCGCCTGCCGGGTCGTCGCGTTTCCGCAGGAGGCTCTTGTCGAGGAGGGATTGGAGGGTGTCGGGCTCGGCGTCTGCTATCTGCTCGGCGGCGTCGTAGGTGCAGCCGCCGATGAACACTGCGAGGCGACGGAAGAGGTGCTGCTCAGCATTCGAGAGGAGGTCGTGCGACCACTCGATCGTGGCACGCAGTGTCTGCTGGCGGGGGTCGGCGTCGCGATCTCCCTTGAGCAGGTCGAGGCGCTGTGAGAGCCGGTCGAGCAGCTGCTCGGGGGAGAACAGGGCGGTGCGGGCGGCGGCGAGCTCGATTGCCAGTGGGAGTTCGTCGAGGCGCGAGCAGAGCTCTGCCACGGCAGAACCCTGGGTGAAGGAGGGGTCAACAGCGCGGGCGCGGGCGGCAAACAGCTCGGCCGCGTCGTTCCGAGCGAGCGGCGGCACGGGCCAGGTCTGCTCGCCGCGGACTCGCAGCCGCTCGCGGCTCGTCACGAGGAGGTCGAGGTGGGGGCAGGAGACAAGCACTGCGGAGAGGTCTAGGGCTGCAGTGATGAGGTGCTCGAAGTTGTCGAGGACCAGGAGCAGGTGCTTGTCGGCGATGTGGTCGGCGAGGTCGTCGTTGGCTCCTACCGCGCGGGATGCTTCCTCGAGCACGAGGGCGGGGTCACGCAGGGGAGCGAGCGGCACCCAGAAGACGCCGTTGGGGTATGCCTCTGAAGCCTCCGCTGCTGCTTGTAGCGCGAGCCGTGTCTTGACCGTGCCACCGGGGCCGGTGAGGGTGAGCAGGCGGACGTCGTCGCGGGCAAGGAGGGCGACGACTTCGGCTAGCTCACGCTCCCGGCCAAGGAACGGTGTCGCAGGGACAGGCAGGTTCGTGCGGTAGAGGCTCCTCAGAGCCGGGAACTCCTCGCTGCCCAGCTGATAGATCCGCTCGGGTGCGGCGAGATCCTTGAAGCGGTGCTCGCCGAGATCCGAAAGCCCGAGCCTTTGTGACACTTCGTCACTAGCGATGAGCGCCGCCGAGGAGGCAGAGACGAGGATCTGGCCGCCGTGACCAGCAGTCGCGATTCGGGCGGCGCGGTGCACGTCGTGGCCGACGTAGCCCTCCTCGGCGAGTAGCGGTGTGCCCGTGTGCAGGCCCACTCGTACCGAGATCGGGCCGCCGGCGAGCCCGTCGACCGCCGTCGCGGCCGCGTCGATCGCTCCCGGAGCCGTCGGGAAGGCAACAAAGAACGCGTCCCCCTGCGTGTCCACCTCCACACCGTCGTGCGCGGCGAAGGCCGCCCGCAGCACTCGGCGGTGCTCGGCCAGCGCCTCCGCATACGCCACCGCGCCCAGCTCGTGCAGCAACCGCGTCGAGCCCTCCACGTCCGTGAACAGGAACGTAACCGTGCCCGTCGGGAGGTCAGGCATCAGGACGCTCTGCGAATGCCTGTGCCACCACGTCGTCGGGTGTCAGCGCCTTCCCTTCCTGCCACGCTGCGGCGAGAGCATCGTCGTCGAGTCCCGTTCGGATCGCGCTGAGTGTGCCCTCGTCTCTCTCCTCGTAAACGGCCTCTGCGCTCGCCAGCGTTCGGGCAGCCGCTACTGCTCTGCCCGCGAGGGCAAGGCCGTGGGCGAGGCGGCTCAGGTCTAGTGCCGTCCTCTCCGACACGAAGCCGCGCTGTGCGCACGTCGGCACATCGGCCAGTCTAGACCGAAGTGTCGATTGGCACAGCCTCGCCCCAGACAGCTTCTGTAGGCCGCCGTGACCCCCAAACGTCCCCGTTCCCGGACGCGTCGCGGTGGAGGCAATGGTGTAAGGTCCCGTGACATGTCACCAAATCTGAACCGAGGAGACACGTAAATGGCCCTGCCACTACGGATTGGCGTCATGCAGCTGACGATGGAGCCGCTCGACGAGATGCTCGCATCCGCGCGCGTGATGGACGAGGCCGGGATGGACACCGTGTGGCTGGCTGAGGCGTATCCCTGGTGGCGCAAGCACCAGATGGAGGCGCGAGGCTCGACTGTTGTGTCGGCGTTGATGGCGCGTGAGACGAAGAACCTGACGATTGCGTGGGGAATCATCTCGCCCTACACGCGGCATCCCGTGCAGGTCGCCATGGATGCCCGTGTCGTACAGGAGGCGGCCGGGCCGGGACGATTCATCGTCGGCTTCGGGACCTCCAAGATCTTTCTCAACAACGCCAAGCTCGGCGGCCCGCCAAAGGTGACCAAGCCTCTGGCTCACATGCGCGATTCGGTCGAGATCGTCCGCGGGATCCTCGGCGGCGAGCGGTTCGAATACGAGGGCAAGGTGTTCTCCGCCGACATCCCGGCGCTCTCGGATGAGGCACACTCGCCGCGCTGGGAGGTGCCGGTGTACGTCGCCGGCACGGCTCCGATGATGCAGCAGCTCGGCGGCGAGCTCGGAGATGGGCTGCTGACGCCGTCCATCACCACTCCCGCCTACGTGCGCTACACCCACGGCAACATCGTCGAGGGTGCAACCAAGGCCGGACGTGATCCCGATGATGTCGATCTAGGGTGCACAATCGTCGCCTCGATCCACGCCGACGATCGCGACATCGGACGTGACGGCGCGCGCGAGATCGCAGGCATGTATCTGGCCAACAAGGTGCAGAACATCCAGGGCTCCGCCGACGTGTTGCTCGACCTCGCCGAGCTCGACCAGGACGAGATCCGTCCTGTTGCCGACGCAATGGAGCAGGGAGGACGCCTCGCGGCGAAGGCGAAGGTGACGGATGTCTTGCTCGACAAATGCAAGCCCATCGCAGGGACCCCAAGCGACTGCATCGCGGCGATCGAGGAGTACCGCGACGCCGGCTGCACGCACATCATGCTTGAGCTTTGGGGCGACAATCGGCACGAACAGATCCGTCTGTTCGGCGAGAAGGTACTCCCGCACTTTCGCGACTGATGACGACGATCACGATTGATCGCGAGCGCCTCGTCGAGACGGCGAGCCGCATGATTGGCGTCCATAGCTTCACTGGCGACGAGCAGGGCATGGCGGAGTTGATGCTCGAGCTGTACGACGCCATGGGGCTCCAGGCGCAGTTTCAGCAGGTGGAGGACGGCCGTGCCAATGCACTTGGCACGCTTGCGGGGAGCGGGGGTGGCAAGAGCCTGATGTTCAACGGTCACATGGACACGTCGTACTCCGGCCGTGAGCCCTGGCTGAAGGATGTGCCAGGATTTCAGCCAGAGCCGTTCATCCGCGATGGGCGTCTGTACGGCCTCGGTATCTCCAACATGAAGGGTGCGCTCGCCTGCTACGTCGAGGCGGTGCGGGCACTCGCTGACGCGGGCGTACGACTGCGCGGCGACGTCCTCATCGCGGCTGTGTGCGGTGAGATCGAGAAGACGCAGTACGGCGATGCGCAGGGCGCCGAGTACCGCGGCTACGCGGCGGGGACGCGCTACCTCGTCTCCCATGGCGGGGTGGCGGACATGTGCCTGCTCGGCGAGCCCACGGAGGGCAAGGTCGTCCTTGGTCACTTCGGCGCGCTCTGGTTGCGCATCCGCGTCCACGGCAACTTCATTCACACGGCGTTCAGCGAAGGCAAGCGCGACGCAAACTCCATCCTCCGCATGCACGAGGTGCTTGCCGCGGTGCGAGAGTGGATCCCGAGCTGGGAAGACGACCCTGCCAATGCGTATCGCGGCGCAAAGGCGATCGTCAACGTCGGCGCGATCGAAGGTGGCTTCGGCTGGCGTGTGTCGCGCACGCCCCATCACACCGATCTCTTTCTCGACGTGCGAGTACCACCGACGAAGGCGATGGCGCTAGCCCGGCGCGAGGTGCTCGACATGGTCCGCTCACTCGGCGAGCGGTTTCCCGACTATGGCGTCGAGGGCGAGGTGTACGTCACTGCGCCTGGCGCCGAGATCGACGAAGGGCACGAGCTCGTCGCTGCGATCGACACAGCACACGAGATGGTGCTCGGGGAGCGGCCCGGACGTGACGTGACGCGGTGGTTCTCGGACGCATCCGTGCTTACCCGCTATGGCGTGCCGACGGTCAACTACGGCACCTCCACGGGGCTCATGGACGTTGAGCTCGGCGAGAACCTGGAGATCGAGGGTCTCGTGCAAACAGCCCAGGTGTACGCGAACGTGGCGATGAAAGTGTGCGGCTGAGGCAGTGAGCGTCTCAGAGCACAATGCCCCAGGAGGAGAATCCATTTGAAGCTCGTGACGTTCGGTGAGGGAGAAGGCCGCGTTGGCTGGCTTGACGATGAGGAGATCGTCGTCTTCGACGTGCCGACAATGCGTGAGTACTTCGAACGGGGTGGCGCGAACGAGACCGGCGAGCGCGTCTCGCTCGCCGACACCCGCTTGCGGGCTCCGATCGTGCCGAAGAAGTTCTTTCACACCGCGGGGAACTTTCGCGAGCACCACGAGGAGTCGAAGCAGGTCGGTTGGTCGCACGAGGTTGCGCCGTGGATCGTCTTCTTCCAGAACGTCGATGCGATCATCGGACCCGACGAGCCCGTGATCTATCCGGAGCACCTGACCGAGGAGCTCGACTACGAACTTGAGTTGGCAGTTGTGCTCAAGAAGCCCGGGAAGTGGTTCTCACCCGATGACGCGATGGACTACGTCGCTGGCTATGTGATCTTCAATGACATCACCGCACGCGACATCCAACGGCGCGAGATGGTCTCGGGAGTGTTCTCGTTCTGTAAGGCGATCGACACGTTCTGCCCTCTCGGCCCATGGATCGTCACGGCGGACGAGATCCCCGACCCGCACAACCTCGCAATGACGTTGCGCGTGAACGGTGAGGATCGCCAGACCTCGCACTCGAGCCGGATGTCGGTGACGATCCCTGAGATCCTCAGTCACTACTCCGCGCTCGGTTACTCGGCCGGCGACGTCCTCTCCACGGGCACTGTCTCGGGCGTGGCCGGATTTTCGCCAGACGCCGCGTCGCTCTACCTCCGCCCGGGCGATACGATGGAGTGCGAGATCGAGCGCATCGGTATCCTGTCGAACCCTGTCATCTCCTGGCAGGACGGGCACGGCGGGCCTGCCCCACCGCGCGTTCGCTGGTAGCCGAGCTGCGGTCAGCGCGGTCGGGTGAGTATGTTCCCGACTTGGAGCGATCGGGACATCCTGCAAGGGCTGAGCTGCCCGGACCGGTGAGCGCAGAGGAGGCGGTGGCCTGCATCCGCTCTGGCGACACGGTCATGGTTGGCGGTTTTGGGCTCGTAGGTGCGCCACTGACCTTGATCGAGGCGCTGGTGGAGAGCTCGAATGCGAGCGAGCTGACGATCGTGTCCAACAACATCGGCGAGGCAGGTCGCGGGCTTGGCAAGCTGCTCCGTCAGGGGCGTATCCGGAAGGGGATCTCGTCGTATTTTACGTCGAATCCCGAGGCGGTCGCCGCCGTGAACAGCGGCGAGATGGAGGCAACCCTCATTCCCCAGGGCACATTCGCGGAAGCGATCCGTGCCGGCGGTGCCGGTATTGCCGGTTTCTACACACCGGTCGGTGCGGGCACGTTGCTCGCAGAAGGAAAGGAGGAGCGCGTCTTCGACGGGGTTCCGCACGTGCTCGAGCTCCCGATCCGTGCTGACGTTGCGCTGGTCTATGCGGCGCGCGCGGATGAGCTCGGCAACCTTTGGTATCGCCGCACCGCATGCAACTTTAATCCCCTGATGGCAACGGCCGCCACGGTGACGATCGCCGAAGCGGGTGAGATCGTCCCGGTAGGGGGGCTCGAAGCAGAAACAATCGGGACGCCGCATCTCTACGTCGACCTGCTTGTGCGCTCGGTGCCCGCATGAGCGACGCGAAAGCGGTGATCGGTGCGCGAGCGGCGCGGGAGCTAGCGGCTGGAGAGATCGTCAATCTCGGAATCGGCATTCCAAACCTCATTCCCGGCTTTCTCGGCGCTGAGAGCCGTGTGTTCCTCCACACCGAGAACGGGCTCCTGGGTGTGGGGCCGCGACCCAGCGAGGCAACGTTTGACCCCGATCTGATCGATGCGGCCAAGCAGCCGGTCACAGCCCTCCCGGGGGCGGCGTACTTCGACAGCGCCCAGAGCTTCGCAATGATCCGAGGTGGACATATCGATGTTGCTGTGCTGGGAGCGTTACAGGTGAGCGAGGAAGGCGACATCGCCAATTGGGCGGTTCCCGGTCGCGACGTGCTTGGCGTCGGCGGCGCGATGGATCTCGTGGTGGGGGCGCGACGAGTGATCGTGACGATGACAGCCACGTCTTCGGCCGGGGAGCCAAAGCTTGTGCCCGTGTGCACGTACCCGCTCACGGCTCGAGCATCTGTGGACGTCGTCATCACGGAGATGTCGGTGTTTCGCCTACGCGGTAAAGGGCTCGTACTAACCGAGCTGCTCGACGGCGCGACTATTGCCGATGTCCGAGCGGTGACCACCGCTCGGTTCGAGGTGGAACTGGAGGATTGTGCATGACGCGGGCAGTGATTCTTTCAGCAGTACGGACGCCCGTCGGGCGCTACGGAGGCGGGCTTTCCGGTGTCCGACCTGACGATCTCGCTGCGCACGCGATCGCTGCCGCCGTCGAGCGCGCCGGTGTTGCCCCTGAGGAGATCGAGGACGTCTGGCTCGGATGCGCCAATCAAGCCGGAGAGGACAACCGGAACGTGGCACGGTTTGCGGCGCTCCTCGCAGGGCTGCCGGACTCCGTCGGTGGCGTGACGGTCAACAGGCTGTGCGCGTCCGGACTTTCCGCCGTCGTCGGAGCATGCCACGCGGTGATCGCAGGAGACGGCGATCTGTTCGTCGCCGGTGGCGTCGAGTCGATGACACGTGCGCCGCTCGTCATGGCGAAACCAGAAGCGCCGTATGCGCGCGGGGACAGAACGGTGTACGACACGACGCTTGGCTGGCGGTTCGTCAATCCGCGTTATGAGGAGCGCTACTCAAGTGCCTCGATGGGAGAGACGGGCGAGAATGTGGCCGAGCGGTGGGGAATCACCCGCGTCGACCAGGACGCCTTCGCGGTTCGCTCTCAGCGGCGCTGGGCCGCTGCCGCCGAGGCGGGGCGGTTCGACGAAGAGCTCGTTGCAGTAGGCGACGTCGAGCGTGACGAGCATCCTCGTCCGGAGACGACGCCCGAGAAGCTCTCCTCGCTCAAGCCCGTCTTTCGCGTCGAGGGCACGGTCACTGCTGGGAACGCAAGTGGAATCAACGACGGGGCGGCTGCGCTCGTGGTCGCGAGCGAGGAACGGGCGCTGGCCCTCGGTGTCGAGCCTCTCGGTACATTCGTTGGCTCCTCGGTGGCGGGCGTGGATCCTGCCGTCATGGGAATCGGCCCTGTCCCGGCAGTACGCAAGCTGCTCACCCGTACCGGTATCGGTATCGAGGACATCGAGCTTGTGGAGCTGAACGAAGCGTTCGCATCGCAGTCACTCGCGGTGATCCGTGAGCTCGGGTTAGACGAGGAGCTCGTGAACGTCAACGGCGGCGCAATCGCGATCGGTCACCCCCTCGGGATGTCGGGTGCCCGCCTTGTCGTCAGCCTGCTGCACGAGCTACGGCGACGGGACGCTCGGTACGGCCTCGCGACGATGTGTATCGGGGTCGGGCAGGGCCAGGCGGCGATCTTTGAACGTCCGCCGACGGCGTGAAATGTCAGTAGTAGGATCGAGGCGTGCTCTGGCCCCGCGATGACGTCAAGCTCGCCCGTGTCCGTGGACTCATGGACGAGCAGGGCATCGATGCGATTGTCGCCCGCGCCCCTGACAACGTGCTCTATCTCACGAACTTCTGGGGAATGAAAGGGTACGACGCGGTGGTCTTCCCGCGCGAGGGTGAGCCAGCGCTCATTTGCCTCGAAGCGTCGGCCGACGATGCCGCGCGAACGGCATGGACGACGAACGTGAGGCAGTTCGCCGGCTATCACCCGGATGACCCTCGCCCACCAACCGCACGAGGGCTCGTCGCGGCCGTCCGAGCCGCAGAGGGGTATGAGAGGGTGGCGCTCGAGCTGTCCCTCGGAACGCAGGCCACCGACCGGATGGTTGGTGAGCCGACGACGTTCACCAAGGAGTGGTTCGACGCGTTTCCGGGCGCGCTCGACGCGACCCCTCTCCTCTCCGAGGCCCGTGCGATCAAAAGTGCGCAGGAGGTCGAGCGCATGCGGCTTGCGAACGACATCGCCGCCGCTGCGATGGATCACGTGCGCGGCCTGATTCGGGTGGGGATGACCGAGGCACAGCTAGCGGCGGAATGGGAGGGATTCGTCCACAGCGAAGGGACGGGGTGGGGCGGGCTCGTTGAGTTGGCGCTGGCGTTTTCGCTCGTCTGGTCAGGGACCGGGATTCGGACGTTCACCGCCACCTCGAACCGACCCGTGGTTGACGGCGAGCCAACGCTGTTCGAGATCTGGGTCTGCGCCGACGGATACTGGTGTGATCACACGAAGAACCTGGTTGTCGGCGAGCTCACGCCGGAGTACGCGGAGCTCGAGGAGCGCCTGACTGCGGTCTATGACGACGCGGTTGCGTTCTGCAAGCCCGGGGCTTCGTTCGCAGAGCTCGATCGTCGCGTTCGGTCGGGCATCGATGCCATGGGCTTCACGGGTCAGCCGTCGCATCCGATCTGTCACGGCGTCGGCGCCCGGGCCCACGAGCCGCCGTACGCCCACCAGGCGGGAGGAGGCGAGATCGTAGAGGGCATGGTTCTTGCAGTCGAGCCAGGATGCTACTGGGAGGCCGGCGGTGGTCTTCGGCTCGAGGACAACTTCCTGATCACGCCAAGCGGTGCCGAGAAGCTTTCGGCCTTTCCCGATGGGATTGTGCAAGCGTGAGACGCGAAACACCCTCGATCGCCCGAGCGACGGTGGCCTACGGAAACCAGCACGTCTCAACCATGTTCAAGGAGGTCTGCGCGCCGTGACGCTCGATCGCACCAAGCTCTGGACGGGAACGCTGAACGAGCAAGCGCTCGAGCCGCAACCGCGCGTCACCGTCGGGCTGTACGACACGACGTTGCGCGACGGCGAGCAGACGATCGGCGTCGTGTTCACACCCGAGCAAAAGCTTGAGATTGCACAGGCGCTCGATGCGGCTGGCGTGGACAGGATCGAGGCCGGGTTTCCGCGTGTCTCCCACGACGACTATCGCGCGGTCGAGCTGATCGCTGCGGCCGGTCTCCGCGCCGAGGTGTGGGGCTTCTCCCGCGCTGTGCAGGCTGATGTGGAGGTATTGATCGAGCTCGGAGTGAAATCGACCGTGATCGAGAGCCCGATCTCCGACGGAAAGCTCGAGGCGCTCGAAGTTACGCGCGATCGGATGCTCGAGCGGATCCGAGACGCCGTCCGGACGGCGACCGACAGTGGGATTCGCGTTGCATTCTTCGGCGTCGATTCCTCGCGGGCCGACCTCGACTTCTTCGATCGCGCCTACGACACGGCAGTCGAGGCCGGCGCAGTCGAAGTGGTTGTGGTCGACACCCTCGGCATAGCGACGCCGGAGGCCGCAGCGTTTCTCGTCACCCGGATGCTCGACCGGATCGGGACAGGAATCCCCGTCCACTGGCACGGCCACGACGACTTCGGGCTTGCGACCGCCGCCGCCGTTGCTGCAGTGCAGGCCGGCGCAACGTGGGTGCAGGGCACGATCAACGGGATGGGCGAGCGGGCAGGCAACGCCGATCTGATCGAGGTGGCACTCGCGCTCGAGGCGCTCTATGGGATCCCGACACGGCTTGACCTCACCCAGGCACGGGCACTCTCGGGGCTGGTTGCAAAGGCGTCAGAGACGCCGCTCCCGCCGTGGAAGCCCGTGACGGGAGAGGCCCTCTTCACGCGCGAGTCCGGCGCCGTGGCGGCCCAGTTCCACGACCCGTCGGCGATCGAGCCCTATTCGTCTGAGCTTGTCGGCGCAGAGCGTGGAATCGTCCTCGGCAAGAAGAGCGGTATCGACTCGATCCGTATCGCCGCCGAGCGGCTCGGGCTCGAGATCCCGACTGATCAACACGCGAAGCTCCTGGCGGAGGTCAAGCGGCTAGGCACCGAAAAGCGACGCCTTGTCACCGACAGCGAGTTTCGCTCGCTCGCCGTCAAGGTAGAGCCGTGAAGCTCTGGCCGTCCTGATCCGGGCGCTGCCGTCTAGCAGTGTCACGATGCGACGATCTTTCCTTGACTGTCATGTCACCGATACGGGATACTCGACGGACGCGTCCTTGACATGTCACCGACCGGGAGGTGCCCTGCCATGCGGTTTAGCCTGTACTCCGAGCTTCAACTTCACCCGGGTCAGACCCCGGAGCAGCTCTACGCAGAGGTGCTCGAGCAGATCGTCAACGCCGACCGACTCGGGTTCGATGCCTACGCGGCGATCGAGCATTTTTTCTTCCCGAAGTTCTCGATCTCGGCCAACCCGACAGCGCTGTTCGCAGCCGCAGCCCAGCGGACGCGCGAGATTCGCTTCCGCACGATGCTCCACGCGTTGCCGTTCCACAATCCGACCGTCTTGGCGAGCGTCATCAACACGACGCACGTCCTCACGGGTGGTCGGTACGAGTGGGGTGTTGGGCGCGGGCACGGATGGCTTCCGCCGAAGGGAGGACTGCCACTCGACGAGCACGCTCGGCCCCGCTACGAGGAGGCGGTCGACCTCCTACTTGCCGCGCTGGATCACGAGACCTTCTCGCATCACGGTGAGTACTTCAACGTCGACGACTCGCACATCGTGCCGTTCGTCTCGACCCCCTACCGTGTCTACCTCGGTGGCACGTCCGATCGCACCTACACCCTCGCGGCAGAGCGCGGGTGGGGTGTGGCCGTGCCCCCGCTGCTGCCGTACAAGGTGCTCGAGACGCAGCTCAACCTCTACCGCGAATCCTGTGCAGCCCACGGCACCGAGCCTGACATCGTCTGGATCCACGCGTGTCATCTGGATGAGGATCGCGACACGGCGATCCGCGAAGGACGCGAGTGGATCACGGGCTTCATCCAGGGCAACTGCTCACCGTTGACCGAGTATGAGAAGCCTGACACCGATGGTCTGATCGCGGCCGGGTACGGCTTCTATACCGCCGGGATCATGGAACAGCTCGCCGAGGTGCCGTACGAGCAACTGATCGAGGAGGACTACGTCTGGGTCGGCACCCCTGACGACATCGTCGCCCGCATCGAGGAGACGCTTGGCGTCTGCGAGGGCGTCAAGGAGATCGGGATCACGGTCAACGCCGGCGGCGCGCCTCACTGGATGGCGATCAAGAACCAGGAGCTCTTCGCGTCGCGCGTGATGCCGCGGTTCGCGTCCGCCTGACGATGGCGAGAAACATCTGCATCATCGGCGGTGGAGTGATCGGGAGCCTGTTTGCAGGGCACCTCGCCCAGGTTGCAGACGTCAGCGTGCTGACGCGGCGCCGTGAACACGCCGACGCTTTGAACCGTGACGGCTTGCGGGTCAGCGGACGAGCCGATCTCCACGCGACGGTCATGGCGACCTGCGATCCCGACGAGTTGCCCTCGTTCGAGTTCGGAATCATCGCGACCAAGGCCACAGGTCTCGAGGCGGCGGTCGCCTCGCTTGAGGGACGGTTTCCCGACGCGACAATTGTCACCACGCTGAATGGGCTCGGCGCGGAGGAGGTCGTCCGTGGCCACGGTTCGTGGCCGATCGTCTCAGGGGTGACGTTCATGAGCGGAACCAAGCACTCGGATACGAACGTCGAGTACGTCCTCGACACCGAGACCTGGCTTGGCCCGTACGAGGACACTCCTCTCGCACGCGCGGAGGAGATCGGCGAGCTCATGCGACGTTCCGCCCTCAAGGTCGAGGTGCTCCCGGATCTGCGACCCGCACAATGGTCGAAGCTGATCTTCAACGCGACCGTGAACTCCGTTGCCGCCGTCACCGGGCTCGCGCACGACCACCACTTCGCCGATGAGGGGCGGCCGGACGACCTCGGGCGCCTCGTACATGCTCTCGTCGACGAGGGGAAGGCCATCGCTCACGCAGCGGGGATCGAGCTCCACGACGACCCCTGGGAGATGAACGTGCTCGCGACGCGCCGTGGTTCGGCGCACACCCCGTCGATGCTCGAGGACATAGAGGCACATCGACGCACAGAGATTGATCTCATCACGGGGGCACTCGTGCGGGAGGCCGAACGGCATGGTGTTCCCGCTCCCCTTCATTCGGTGATGTTCGAGCTTGTCAGGGCGAAGGAGGCGTCCTGGTCGGCGGTTGATCCAACCTCAGAGTTGATGTCAAAGGAGGCGTGATGCACGGACGAAAGAAGGCGGCTCTTGGAATGCTGGGTGCGCTCGTGGCCATCGCTGCGATCGCAGTCGGAGTCGCGACAGCCGGGTCGAAGGCCGATCCGATTACCATCGGGTGGGCATTCGACGGCAAGGGCAACATGGCCCCGTTCGATGGGCCTGCGCTCGCAGCTGCGAATGTACGGATCAAGCAGGTGAACGCGAGGGGCGGCGTCAACGGGCGTAAGCTCGTCATCGAGACGTGTGACACCCAGAACAACGCTCCCGCGAAGGCGAAATCGTGCGCCGCAAGCCTGCTCGGCAAGGGTGCGGACATCATGTTCACGACGTGTGATGTCGACTTCGCGACTCCGGTCGTGCAGGAGGCAATCAATCGCGGTGTGCTCGCGATCGCACCTTGCATCGGGACCGATCAGATGGGCCCGAAGCGCTTCGGCGCCAAGGGGAAGCTCGCGTTCAGCTTCGGCAACGTCGCACAGGATGAAGGTTCGGCGATGGCCGAGTTCGCGTGGAAGTCGGGTTGGAAGAGCGCCGCGACTGCGACGAACACGCTGCTCGTGTACTTCAAGAATGTCGTGCAGGCATTCGAAGTCCGGTTCAAGCAGCTCGGCGGCAAGATCGTTGCCCATGAGAGCTATGCCACCGGTGCGAACAACGTCAACGCAGCGGTGAGCCGGCTGAACAGCGCCAAGGCGAACGTCATCGTTACCGCGACGGCGTTCGGGGAGCTACCAGCGCTCGTCGCTGGAATTCGCTCGCTCGGTAACGAGACGCCGATCCTGAACTCGTGGGCCGGTGACGGAACGTACTGGCTCCCGAAGGAGCCGGTGGTGACCAACTACTACGCGGTCACATACGCCTCGGCGTTCGGGGACGATCCGAACCCCGCAGTCAACAAGCTCGCCAAGCAGGTCAAAGCGGGCACGGGTGGATTCGTCACAGGCGCCGCCGCGATCGACGGCGTTGTCACGGCAATCAAGCGGGCAAAGGGCTCCACCAACGGTGCCGCGCTCGCCGCGCAGCTCGAGAAGTTCTCGAAAGTTCCGACGCTGTCGGGTCTCGTGAGCTTCTCGCCGTCGCTGCACACGGTGTTCGGTAGGCAGTACCGCGTGCTCCGAATCCACAACGGCAAGCCGAAGATGGTTGGCACGATTGCCGCGAAGGTCGTTCCGAAGATCTAGAGCGTTTCTTTAGATCCTGTGACCGAACCGGTCTCGACCGAAGACACCGCACCGCCCGGAACTCTCCGGGCGGGCGGTGTCTCGCGGTCGTTCTCGGGTGTTGCTGCTCTTCAGGAGGTCTCCCTCACGCTTCACCGACACGAGGTGGTAGGGCTGATCGGCCCGAATGGGGCGGGAAAGTCGACGCTCGTCAACGTCCTGACCGGCTTTGACTATCCAACCGGTGGATCGGTGACGTTCGATGCGGCTGATATCACCCGCTGGACGGCGGTTCGCAGGGCGCGCGCGGGGATCGTTCGTACGTTCCAGCACAGCCGGTCGTTCCGACAGCTTTCAGTCCGAGAGAACGTCGAGCTCGCAGCAATCGGTGTGGGCGCTGGCCCACGGGTTGCTCGAGACCGGGCGACCGGGTTGCTTGAGCTGCTTGGACTCGACGCGAGCGCCGAGCGGCCGGCGGCGACGCTGGCACATGGGGAGGAGAGACGGCTTGGCGTCGCACGCGCACTCGCAACCGAGCCGCGGTTTGTGCTTCTCGACGAGCCCGCGGCCGGACTCCCCGAAGCGGAGGTGCCGGAGTTTGCAGCGATCGTTCGCTCGGTGCGCGATGAGCACGACGCTGGCGTGCTGCTGATCGATCACAACATGGCACTCATCATGGAGATCTGCGATCGGATCCACGTGCTCGACCAAGGCAGGACCCTCGCCGAGGGCACACCCGCCGATATCCGCGCCAACCTCGACGTTGCTGCCGCGTACCTCGGCGAGAGCGCTGTGCGCGATGAGCCGGTCAATGGCTGACGTCGCCGCCCTGGAGGTCACCGACCTCGAGGTGCGGTACGGAGGGGTGGTAGCTGTTCGCAAACTCGATCTCGAGGTGCGAAGCGGCGAGATCGTCGGCTTGATCGGGCCGAACGGCGCCGGGAAGTCGACCACGCTGCTCGCGATCATGGGTGCGGTTCCACCCACCTCGGGCGACGTGCGCCTTGCTGGGGTCTCGATTCGAGGGCGCGCACCTGAGGCCATCGCGCGCTCAGGCATCTCCCTGGTTCCTGAAGGCCGCCGGATCTTCGCCGAGCTGACCGTTGAGGAAAACCTGCGACTTGGGCTCGCAGCTCGACGCCGGCGCGAGGGAGCCGAAGAGGCGATCGCCGAGGTCTTCGAGCTCTTTCCGATCATCGGCGAGTTCCGTCGTCGTGCCGCAGGAGCTCTGTCGGGCGGGCAGCAGCAGCAGCTTGCGATCGGGAGGGCGCTCGTGGCTGAGCCGGACGTGCTGCTCCTCGACGAGCCGTCGCTGGGGTTGGCCCCGTTGATCGTGGATCTGGTCTTTGAGTCGTTGGCTGCAATCCGCGACCGTGGGGTGACGGTGCTTCTTGTTGAGCAACGGGCGCAACGCACCGTCGCTTTCGCAGATCGCACGTATCTCATCGCAAACGGTGAGCATCGACTCACGCTGGCTCCCGGCGACGCAGACGACACCGAGCGCATGATCCAGGCCTACCTGTCATGAACGCGCAGACCTTTGTCGACGCGATCGGCCAGGGAGCGATCTACGCCTTGATGGCGGTGGGCATCGGGCTGGTCTTCGGGGTGCTTCGCCTCGTCAACTTCGCCTACGGGCAGCTGATCATGGCCGGTGCGTACGCTCTCGCGTTCGCATCCCAGTCGGACTGGCCGGTGTGGGGTGGGATTGCGTTGTGCTTCGGGGTGGTGCTCGTGTTGTCTGCAGCGATGGAGCTCGCCGTCTTTCGGCCGCTACGAACACAGTCGCCCGCCGTCATGCTCGTGACGACGTTCGCCGTCGCGTTCCTGTTACAGGCGGTCGCGCTCCTGATTGACGTCCACGACGGAACGCTCGGCGAAACCGCCACGTCGATCGCGTCTCTGAACCAGGCCATTTCGATAGGCGGCGTTGATGTGCGAAAGATCACGATCGTCGCGGTTGTCGTCGCGGTTGTGGCGCTTGGGCTCCTCGCGCTCCTCCTTGGACGCACGGCTATCGGCCTTCACATGCGCGCCGCGTCGACTGACTTCGCCACCGCACGCCTGCTCGGCGTCCGAGCGAACCTTGTAATCGGCGCCGCCGTGATGCTCTCAGGGATCCTCGCGGCGACGGTGGCGGTACTACTCACGGTGCAGAACCCGTTTGTCCAGTACGACTTCGCCTTGAAAGAGACGATCGTCGTCCTGGTCGGTGTCGTCGTCGGCGGGATTGACCGGCTCTGGACGGCGACACTCGGCGGCTTTCTCATCGGCTTCGCCTCGGGGATGGTCAACGGCGCGCTGCCGACCGACAAGACAGTGTTTCTGCCGTCCGTCGTCTTCGCGCTTGTCATAGCTGTATTGATCCTGCGCCCTGCCGGGCTCTTCGCGCGCTCCGGGACCTCATTGGTGGAACGGGTATGAGAGGGCTCAACGGCACGGTTACGCTTGGAGGCCCCGCCGCCCTGGTTATCGCGACGGGCTTCGTCGGCACCTTTACCTCACGTGCGATCGAGATCTACTTCCTGACGGCGCTCGTATCGGTTGCGATCGTGGTCGCCGTGTACGTCTTCGTCGGCAACTCCGGCGTGCTGTCGTTCGGGCAGGTGAGCTTCGTTGCTGTAGGTGCCTTCGCGGCAGGAGTCATGACGATTCCGCTCGAGTCAAAGGCCGGCGTGCTCCCAGATCTCTTCCCACTTCTCCGCGACAACACGATCTCGGACGTGGCGTCGCTTGCGCTTGCGGCTGCGGTTGGCGGTCTGCTGGCATTGCTTGTCGGGTTACCTCTGATGCGGCTCTCGGGGCTCGCTGCAGGAATCGCGACGTTTGCGGTACTCGAGATCACACACAACTTGCTTCGCGAGTGGACGGACATCGGGCCGGGAGCAACGACACTGTCGCTCGTGCCGGAGACGACTGATCTGCTCCGGGTGACTATTGGGGCGCTTGTGGTGATCGTTGCCGCATTCGCGTATCAGCGGAGCCGGTTCGGCCGGGCCTTGCGGGCGACACGCGAAGACGCGACTGCGGCCCAGGGGGTGGGGATCAACGTTCACCGCCAACGACTCGCGGCATTTGTCATCTCAGGGGCGCTCGCGGGCTTCGCCGGAGGCCTCTACGTCCACATGCTCGGCTCAATCACCGCCGATCAGGTGTACCTCGAGCTCACGTTCGTGACGCTGGCGATGCTCGTAGTCGGAGGCGTAACGAGCCTATGGGGCGCGGTCGTGGGCGCGCTCGCCCTGAGCGGTGTCGATTCGCTGCTGTCCGAAGCTGAGGGTGGGGTTGATGTCGGCGTGACAATCGATCTACCGGAGGGTGCCCGGCTTGTGGTGCTCGGGACGCTGATGGCTCTCGTGCTCATCCTGCGGCCGTCGGGGCTCACCGGCGGGCGAGAGTTCTCGCTGGGTTGGCTTCACCGGCCCCGGAAGAAGACGGCGTGAGGGTTGCCGTCATCGGCTGCGGCGCGGTGGGCTCGCTCTTTGCGGCCGGACTCGCGACGCTTGACGACGTCGAGGTATGGGCATTCGATATGAACAAAGCGCACGTTGACGCTATTAATAAAGACGGTTTGCAAATCACTGGAGCAGGAGATGTACATAGCAAGCTCCACGCGACCTGCGATCCGACCGAGCTCCCCGCCTGCGAGTTCGGCATCGTCGCCACGAAGGCAATGCACGCAGATGCCGCGATCGCAGCGACGGCTCACGCGTTTGCGAACGGCGCCGTTGCGTCGGTAATGAACGGCGTAGGGAATGAGGAGACGCTGGCGCGTCATGTCGAGCGGGTCATCCGCGGGACGACGTTCCCGGCGGGGAAGCTGCTCGCTCCTGGCGTCGTCCAGTGGGATGTCCGGGGCGAGACCACGTTCGGTCCGTACGAACCGAGCCCGGTTTCCGTCGCTGCTCTCGAGCCGCTGGCCGACGCCTGCACGCGCGGCGGAATGCCAGCTACGGCGGTAGCCGATGCACGCCCCGGTCAATGGCGCAAGGTGATCTTCAACGCTGCCTCGAATCCGATCGGTGCGCTCACCGGGCTTACACATGGCCGCGTCTGCGAGCGCCCGGGCGTCCGTGCGCTCGTCTCAGCACTGGTGGCTGAGGGGAAGGCGGTCGCGGCGGCCCAGGGCATCGTGCTCGATGCCGACCCAGAGGATCTCATCGACTATGCCGCTCGCCCTGAGGTTGGCTACAGCCACAAGGCGTCGATGCTCCAGGACGTCGAGGCACAGAGGCTCACCGAGATCGACTTCCTCAACGGCGGCATTGCCCGTTTCGGCCGCGAGTTGGGCGTCGCGACACCATTCAACGACACGATCACCGCGCTCATCAAAGGAGTGGAAGCCAGTTGGACATCCAGATCGAACTAAGAGCACGCCATGCGAACATCCGGGAGGCGATGGCCAAGCACGACCTCGACGCCCTCATCGTTGCTGGGAGCGAGTACACCGGATTCGAGGGCGCGGTGACCTACATGTCCGGGTTTCAGATCGTCCATCGCTATGCCTATGTCGTCCTGCCGGCGACTGGCAACGCATTCATTGTTTTTCCAGAGGAAGCGCGATATGTGGGAGAACACGCCACGACGCCGCTCGAACAGCTTTTTCACGCGCGTCCTGGCGAGCTGATCGCGGATCACTCGCGCGGCGCCGGGTGGCGACGAATCGGCGTGTTTGGACTCGACTACATCATGACGGTCCGCGATTTCGCGGCGCTCGACGGTCTTGACCTTCTGCCCTTCGAGGTCGAGTTTGATCACGCGCGCGCGGTCAAGAGCGACGCAGAGCTTGTTTCGGTGCGAGATTCGGTGCGGATCAACCAACGCGGGATGGAGCTTTGGGCCGAGCACTACGCCCCTGGCAAGACAGCCGCTGAGGTGATGGCCGTCTGCGAGGAGTACTTCGTCGCCGAGGGCTGCGGACGCCTCACCATGAACATGGTGCTCACCGCCCCAGGCCGCACTGGTCTTGCCTACCCAGAGTTCCGGATCGCCCGCAAGGAGGAGATCCTTGGTGACTTCATGCTCCCGTCGCTCGAGGTTGCGGGGCCTGGCATGCATTGGGTCGAGATCTCGCGCGCCGTCGCTGCTGTCGGCACCGTCATCTCCCGCGACACGCAGGCGATGGTCGAGGCGTACGTCGAGTACTACGAGGTCGCGCCAAGCGCGATGCGCCCGGGTGCGACGTGCCATGACGTCCACACTGCAGTGGCGAAGGGCTTCCATGATCGCGGCTTTCATCTCGGCCACGTCACGGGCCACTCGATCGGCATGACGATGATCGAGTTCCCGAAGATCGGCGAGGGCATCGAGACCGAGCTGGCCGAGAACATGGTCTTCTCGATGCATCCCCACGCGATCGCTGCAAACGGGGAGGACTGTCTCTACATGCAGGACACGTGGCTGGTGACGGCTGACGGTGGCGTTCCGCTGGCGGATCTGCCGATGGAGGTCTTCTACCGATGAGCGACCTTGCGGACCGGTACGAGCACGACCCCCACATGCTCCAGTCCTTTCCCAACCGGCGCCCGAAGGATGCAGCGACCCTTATTTTGATCGATCGCACCGGCCCGGTGCCTAAAGTGCTGATGGGCCGGCGCAATCAAAGCCATGTTTTCC
>JANNQQ010000275.1:0-9791 GCA_031400835.1 Actinomycetes bacterium
GCGAGCTGCGCGCTCGACGTCCACAGCTTGTGCCCGGACACCACCCACGCATCACCCCGCAGCTCCGCCCGCGTAGTCAGCGAGGCGAGGTCACTTCCAGCACCGGGCTCGGAGAAGCCCTGGCAGAAGGTCAGCTCGCCGCGGGTGATTCCCGGCAGAAGCTCGGGTGCAAGCCCAGGCGCGAACCGTTCGATCGCTGCCCCGATCGTCTTGTACGAGAGGAGGTACGAGGACAGCGGGAGCCAGTGGTAGCCGAACACCTCCTCGACAAGCGTGGCATCGAGACGCGAGAGTCCGCGACCTCCGAGCGCAGCCGGCCACGACATCCCAATCCACCCCGCCTCTCCGAGGCGTCGATTGATCGCAAGCGAATCGCCGTCGGAGAGCATTCCCTGACGCAACCACTCTGGATCGGCCTCGAGCACTGGACGCGCGTCCCTGCAGAATGCGGCCGCCTCCTCGCGGAGCTGACGTTGCTGGTCGGTAAGGCGGAGATCCACGGTCGGTCGATCGTACTTCGGGGACCTGCGAGGATGGGGCAATGACCGAGATACGCGCCTGGATCCCACTCGCCGATGGCACCCGACTCGCGGCCCGGCTCTGGCTGCCGACCGAGCGACCTGCAGGCGCCGTCCTCGAAGCACTGCCGTACCGGATGGACGACCTCACGTCGTCATATACGTCCGAGTATGCGCGACTCGCCGAGGAAGGTGGGCTCGCGGTGTGCCGTCTGGACCTCCGCGGTACGGGCTCGTCGGAGGGGATCGCGCTCGACGAGTATCACCAGGAGGAGCAGCAGGATCTCCACGAGGTCATTGCCTGGCTGGCCGCGCAGGAGTGGTGCAACGGCAACGTCGGGATGTACGGCACGTCGTACTCGGGTTTCAACAGCCTGCAGATGGCGTGCGAGAGACCGGCGGCGCTGAAGGCAATCTGCGCGATCTACGCAAGTGACGACCGCTATCGCGACGATGTCCACTACTACGGCGGCGCGCTCAAGGCAATCGACTCCATCGACTATGTCCTCTACATGGCCTCCCTCGTCGTGCTCCCGCCTGTCCCGGAGCTCGCCGGGCCAGACTGGCGCGATCGTTGGGCCGAGCGGTTTGAGGGGTCAGAGCCGTGGCTCCTGCGCTGGCTCGAGGAGCAGCAGGATGGGCCTTACTGGCGGCATGGCTCGGTGCGAAGCGCGATCCGTCCAGACGGGATATGGGAAGGTTACGACCGCATTGCCTGTCCCACGATGCTTGTGGGCGGCTGGGCCGACGGCTACCGCAACAACACATTCCGCACCTTCGAAAGGCTTGAGTGCCCCAGGCGCCTCCTACTTGGCCCGTGGGCACACGCATCGACTGCAACGTCGCTCCCGGGGCCACACCTCGATCTCGTCCCCGAGTTGATCCGCTGGTTTGGCCACTGGCTCAACGACGAGGCCAACGGCGTCGAGAGTGATCCGCCGATCCAGGTCTTCGTTCGCCGACCGACAAGGCCCGAGCCCGATCTCGCCGAGCACCGCGGTGATTGGCGTCACGAGCCTGGCTGGCCGCTTGAGCGGTCGCGTGTTCTCGAGCTCACCTCACCGCGCGGCGGAACGGCAGACATGGAGATCGTGGGTGACATTGGCATCCCCGCCTGGATCTCGTGTGCGGGTCAGCTCCCGTGGGGACAGCCTCTTGATCAACGCGAGGACGATGCGCGCTCGCTGTGTCTCGAGTGGGAGCTTCCCGCCGAAACGGAGATCCTCGGGCATCCGCGGCTCATGTTGACGCTCCGCTCGCCCGTTCCGGTGGCATATCTCGCCGCACGACTGTGCAGCGTGTTTCCCGACGGAACCTCGGCGCTCGTCACGCGCGGGCTACTCAACCTCACGCAGCGCGAGCCGACGGAGTCGCCGACCCCTCTCCCCGTGGGTGAGCCGATCAGCGTGACGCTCGAGCTTGAGGTCACCTCATGGGTCTTTGAGGAGGGTCACCGTCTACGGCTCGCACTAGCCGGATCGGAGTGGCCAAACGCGTGGCCCCCGCCCCATCCCGGCACGCTTTCACTCGATCTCGACAGCGTTCGCCTGGAGCTCCCAGTCGTCGACGGGCCGGCCGCGATCGTTGAACCACCCGTCTTCACGCCTCCGCCTGAGGTCGAGACCCCGGCCCCTGGCGCCGACGAGAAGACGGAGGTTCCTACCGTCTGGCGTACCGAGCGCGACGTGCTCGCGCGCGAAGCACGGTGCATCATCTCCCACGGAGCCGACTACGAGGGCAACCTCGGTGCGCACGTCGAAGAGCGCTACGCAGGTGAGGTTGGCGTCTCAACCGTCGACCCCGGAAACGCCTGGGCAACCGCGAGTGCGCGCTACCGCATCCGTTGGCCCGAGGCCGACATCGTCACCGAAGCACGGCTCGAGCTCCGCTCGGACGCCGACTCCTACCACGTTGTAGTCGACGTCGTCGCGGAGGAGATCAACGGTGCGTTTGGCCGCAGGGAGCGCCACTTCGAGCGCACGATCCCGCGGCGGCTCGGGTAGGCAGGGGCGTCGGGAGCTAGAAGGCCTACCGAGCCCTCGGGAGATGGCCCAACGAGCCACTTGCGCGGCTCTGACAACACCGGCACCATTGTGGTGTGTTCAGGAAGCCGCAACCCCACCCGCCCGTCCTCGATCACCACGAGGTGGTGCGCCTCGTCGAGATGTGTATGCGAGTCGACGCGAACGTCACCTGGATCCGCGCAGAGCTTGAAGTAGCGCGCTAGCCGCGTACCGCGTGACACGCGGCGCGTTGCTCGACATCCGCACCGGCGACCGCTATGAGAGCGGGGTCTTCGTTTCGACAACGCTCGAGAATCCCGAGCCGCTCGGCCTCGCCCGACGCCACGAGCGGACACCGGGGATGGAATCGGCACCCAGTTGGGATCCGCCTGGGATCCGGCGGCTCGCCGATGAGGATCTGCTGCTCCACTCCTTCGTGCTCCGGAACAACGGAGAGCAAAGCCTTCGTGTAGGGATGTCGCGGCGAGGAGAGCATCTCCTCCGTTGACCCGAGTTCGACGATCCGACCGAGATACATGACGGCGATTCTGTCGGCGATGTTCCACGCGAGACCGAGATCGTGCGTCACCGCGATGATCGTCACGCCCTTCTCGCGCACCAGACTGAGCATCAGCGCGAGGATCTCTCCGCGCACCGACGCGTCGAGCGCCGAGACCGGCTCGTCCGCGATGATCAACCACGGATCGAGGGCCATCGCACCGGCAATGACGACTCGCTGGCGTTGCCCTCCCGAGACCTCGTACGGGTACCTCGTGAAGAACCGCTCGGGCGGGCGAAGCCCCGAGACCGACAGCGCCTCGGCGACGGTGGCCTCTTCGTTCTCGCCCAGCCCGTGGATTCTGAGCCCTTCGGCCACCGCCTCGTAGATCGTCTGTCGGGGATTGAGCGCACCGCTTGGATCCTGGAAGACCATCTGAACGCCGCGCCGATAGCTCTTGAGTGACTTCGAGCTGTAGTCGAGCGGCTTTCCACGGAACCACACCTCCCCCGCGCTCGGTCGCTCGAGACCCATGATCGTGCGGGCGAGTGTCGTTTTTCCGCAACCCGACTCTCCGACGAGTGCGAGCACCTCACCCTCATGGACGCTTAGGTCGACGCCGTCCACAGCGCGCACGACGGCACCCTTGCGACCGGCGAAGCGAACCTCCAGCCCGCGTAGCTCGAGGAGGGGCTGGTCGCTCATTGACCCGGCTCCAGATGGATGCATGCGGCCTCGCGGACGGGTGAGAAGAAACGCATCTCGGGTTGCCACGACTCGCACTCCGGCGTGACCCGAGGGCAACGGGGATGAAACGGACAGCCTGACGGGAGGTCGCGGGGATCGGGCGGGTCGCCACCGAGCCCGGACGGCGAGAGACGGTACCGCTGATCCCCGATGATGGGGAAGGCCGCCGCCAGCGCCGACGAATACGGGTGTGCAGGAGCGGCAAAGACTTCGGCAGCAGGCCCTTCCTCGACGAACTGACCGGCGTACATGACCGCGAGCCGCTGACAGACGCTGGCGAGGACGGAGAGGTCGTGCGTGATGAAAAGCATCGCGAGCCCGAGGTCGCGCTGAAGCTCCTCAAGGAGTCCGAGCACCTGGGCCTGCACCATGACGTCGAGCGCTGTCGTGGGCTCGTCCGCGATCAGCAGCTTCGGTTCGCACGACAGGGCGAGGGCAATGAGAACGCGTTGCTTCTGCCCGCCGGAGAGCTGGTGCGGATAGTCGTCTGCCCGTCCGGCGGGGATCCCGACGAGCTCGAGCAGTTCGCCAACGCGCGTTCGGACGGCGGTCTTGCCGAGCGCGGGCCGATGGGTCGTGATCGCCTCGCCCACCTGCCAACCGATCTTCCGCACCGGGTTCAGCGTGTGGAGCGCTCCCTGGAAGACGATCGAGATCTCCTCCCAGCGCACGGCTCGCAGTGCTCCCGGTCGCATTGTGAGAACGTCGTCACCGTCAAGGAGTACCTCGCCCGTCACCTTTGTGCCGGCTGGGAGCAGGCGGAGGAGAGCTGCCGCGATCGTCGACTTGCCACAGCCCGACTCGCCCGCCAGGCCGAGCGTCTCACCCGCATCGAGATCGAACGACACCCCGCGAACCGCCGGCACCTCGCCCGGGTACGTGACGCGGAGATCACGCACTGAGAGGAGTGGGACGCTCATCGGCGGGATCGATTCTTGAGCCGCGGATCGAGGATCTCCTCAAGCGCCTGGCCGCACAACACGAACGCGAGGACGACGATCAGAATGCTCACCCCCGGAGGCAGGTAGTACCACCAGGCGTTGCGCGTCAGCGCTCCGGCGCCAAAGGCGTCGTCGAGCATCTTGCCCCACGAAGGTCGAAGTGGGTCACCGAGGCCCAGGAATGCAAGCGTTGTCTCCGAGAGGATTGCAATGGGAACGGTCAACGTGAGGTTCGCGAGGATCAGCGGCGACACGTTCGGCAGGATGTGACGGGTCATCAGATGGCGATGACCCGCGCCGAGTGCGCGGCTGCGCTCGACGTAGAGCCTCTGTTTGAGAGTCAGGACCTGCGCCCGGACGAGACGTGCAGTGCCCGGCCACGAGGTGATCCCGATGACGACCACGATGTTGACGATGGACGCCCCGAGCAGCGTTGCGAGCACGATTGCGAGCGGCAGGAACGGGATCACGAGGAACCACTCGGTCAGGCGCATCAGCAGGCCTCCGAAGAGACCCTCGAAGTACCCAGCGAGAATGCCCACCACCGAGCCAATCACGATCGCGATCAATGTCGCGGCGAGCCCGACGACGAGGCTCACACGCGCGCCGTATACGAGCTGAGCCCACACGCTGCGGCCGAGATGGTCGGTTCCGAGGATGGGATAGTCGCCCGGTGTCTGCCACGCAAGATTGTCGGCGGTACTTGCGTGAGCCTCAGCGTCATTCGCGATCAATGGAGCAGCGATCGCAGCGGCGACGATGACCACCAGAACGCACAGACCGATCATCCCGGGGACGCTCGAGCGATACTCGTCGACGAGGGCGCGGAAGGCGCGGCGGCGTCGAAGCCACGTGACCCGACGGGCCGAAGGAGTGTTCGCGGTGGTGCTCATCCGGTGCGCACCCGCGGGTCGAGATAGTGGTACGCAAGGTCGGCGACCAGGTTGAACACTATGACCGAGATGGAGAATACGAGGAACAGCCCCTGGAGCAGCGGCAGGTCAGGTGCGTTCAACGCCTGATAGGTGAGGAGACCAAGACCCGGCCACGAGAACACCGTCTCGACCGCAATGGCGCCGGAGAGCACGAAGCCAAGATTCAAGGCGGTGAGCGTGACGACCGGCAGGAGCGCGTTGGGTACGGCATGCCGGCTACGCACTATCGCGTCGCGGAGACCTTTTGCCCGCGCAAGCGTGAGGTAGTCCTCGCTCATCGTCTCAAGCAGTGAGCTGCGCATGATGAGCGTGTACTCACCGAGGTAGGCGAACGTGAGGGTCGCGGCCGGTAGGGCCATGTGATGCGCAACATCGAGGACGTAGCCGAGACCGCTTTGGGCCCCGGATGGATCGCTCAACCCTCCAATCGGAAACCAACCAAGCGTCACTGCGAGCAGGACGAGCAGGAGCATCCCGAGCCAGAAGTCGGGCATCGAGTACGTCGTCATGGTGAAGGTGGTCGCCGCGTAGTCGGACTTCCGTCCCCGGTTCCACCCGGCGATGATCCCGAGCGCAACGCCAATCACCGCGGACAGCACAGCCGCGACGCCAACGAGAGCGATCGTTGGCCAGGCCCGGCTCGCAATCTCGCTCAGCACCAACTCGTTCGAGGTGTACGACCGGCCAAAGTTGAAATGGGCGGTCTGCACCAGATAGCGCCAGAACTGCTCAAGCTGTGACCCGTCGAGCCCGAACTGGTGGCGAAGCTCGTCGCGCTGGCTTGCCGTCAGGTTGCGACCGCGGAACAGGTTCGCTACAGGGTCACCGGCGACGACCCTGAAGAGGAAGAAGTTGAAGATGATGACGAAAAGGAGCGTCGCGAACGACGCGAGCAGGCGTTCCGCGACGAAGCGGATCCTCACGCGGGTCGCCCGTCATGCGTAGCCCAGGCCTGAAGGCGCGTGGGGACGGGGATCACCCCGCCCCCACGCGTAACACGTCCTCTCAACGCCCTACTCGCGCTCGTCCGAGCTCCGTCGCCGCGACAGCAGGACGGCTGCGCCCCCGGCGCCTACAACTCCCACGGCGATGAGTGCGATCAGGAGCCCGGTCGAGCTCCCCCCACCGTCTCCCCCGCCCGCCGAGCCAATCACCGTCAGGTTCTTGTAGGTCGGCGACGAGTTGGAGAAGAGCACCGGCCCGATGTCCGCGGGCTGACGCAGCCACCCCTCGAAGCGATCGGTGCGATACGCCTGGAGGTCACCCTCATACGAGACGACGTTGTACGTCGCCGAGTCGTAGAACGTGCGCAGCATCCGATGGACGATCTCGACACGCTTCTCCCGGTCGAGCTCGACCTTCTGTGCCTCGTAGTCGGCGTCGTACGACGGATCGCACCAGTTCGCGTCGTTGTAGTAGTTCGTCGGGTCGGCAGGATCCTTCGAGAGCTGACCGCAGGTGAAGTAGGAAAGCTCCGGATCGGGATCGACGAACGGCGTCCATCCCCACTGGAAGAGGTCGTAATCACCCTTGCCGATGATCTCGGTGAGCTTTGATCCGTTCACGACCTTGACGGTCGTGCCGATGCCAACCTCCTTCAGCCAGCCGGTGACGAACTCGGCGTTCGGCGGCCCTGACTGGGAGTCGGACAGCACGTAGTACGTGAGCGTGATGTCCTTCCCTTCGAACTCACGAATGCCGTTGCCGTTCGCGTCCTCATAGCCGGCAGCGTCAAGGATCTGTTTCGCCTTCTCGAGATCGAATGTGAACTGCTCAGCCTCGGGAATCTCGGGGATCCACTCCGGATTCGGTGACGGGCTGATTGTCGTTCCGGGTCTCGCCAGACCGACCGCGACCTTGTCGATGAGCTCCTGTTTGTCTATGGAGTGGGCGATCGCCTTCCGGAACTCGATGTCCGAGAGCGCGGGATGCCCGTTGGCGAGACCCTCGACGCGCTTGTCTGCCGGACGGCCACCGTTCACTGAGATCTCGGTAAAGCCTCCCTGCTCGCCCTGGAGGGCAACAATTCCCTCAGTCGACTCCAGATCCTTGAACGAGTTGGCAGGCACCGAGTGGGCGACATCAACCTCGCCGCGCTCCAGCGCCGCAACCATCGCATCAGCGTTGTTGAACAACCTGAAGATGACCTCATCGACCTCGGGACGGCCACCCCAATAGGTGTCGTTCGCCTCGAGACGCCAGAACTGTCCGCGCTTTGCTTCGACCAGCGTAAACGGCCCCGAGCCGACGCCGTCCTCACCGCTGGCCTTTGTGATGGCGGCCTTGTCGAGCTTCTCCCAGATGTGCTTGGGCAGGATGTAGACGTCCAACGACGGAAGCTTCGGATCGGGCACCGAGCTCACGATCTCGACCGTCCGCTCGTCGATCACCTTGGCCGTGAGATTGGTGACCGTGGAGTCGTAGTTGAGCCACTCCTCCTCGTTCGCTCTGTTGACGGTGTAGACGACATCCTCGGCGGTCAGCGGCGTTTCGTCAGACCACTTCAAGTCCTCACGCAGGGTGTACGTGTACGTCTTTCCGTCGGCAGACGCCTCCCACGATTCGGCAAGCCCTGGGACCGTTGCGAAGTCCGCGGCCGCCTTGTCGGTAAGAGTCGCGTACTGGAGGTTCCAAACCTCGTAGTCGGGCACCTCGACGCCAACGATCGGGTTGAGCGTGTCGTAGTCGTTGACGAGACCAACCGTGAAGACGACCTTTTCGTCCCCTTCAGCAGCGAGGCCGACCGTGGCGGCGACAAGCGCAGCGCCTACGGTGAGAACGGCAAGCAGAGATCTGGACCACAGTTTCACGACGTATTTCCTCCCTGGACGGATCCGGCGATTATCCAGGGGGCTGTCCCAAAGGTCAACTACCCCGGGTCGGCAAGCCCTTCCAGGAAGGCGAGAACGAGCGCTCCGATCGTCGCGAGGTCGTACCCGCCCTCCTGGACGACGACCGTCGGCAGGGCGAGCGCACCGAGCTTCTGTCCCGCCGCGCGGAACCCCTGAGGACTCACGAGGAGTGGGCTCTCGGGATCGCCGGCTGCGGCGTCGACGCCCAGCGCCACGACGACCGCATCGACTTCGCCCACCCAGTGGGTGAGCTCCGCAATCGCCGCAAGCCAGCCGTCATCCGCCGTTCCCGGCGCGAGCGGCAGATTGCGATTCGAACCGTGTCCGTCACCCGCACCCTTCTCCTCCTCGACACCGAGAAAGTGCGGGAACCATCCGGCGCGTGGATCGACGTGCACCGAGCCGGTCAGCACATCGGCGCGCTCCCAGAAGATCGCTTGCGTACCGTTGCCATGGTGTGCGTCGATGTCGATGATCGCCACCCGTTCGGCGCCGTTCTCCCGCAGGCGCTGCGCAGCAAGGGCGGCGTTGTTGAGGTAACACGACCCACCGAACGCCGAACGGGTGACGTGGTGGCCGGGAGGTCGCGTGCAGGCGTAGGCGACCCCGCCGTCGCGGACGAGATCGGCAGCGGTCAAGGCGCAATCGACCGCAGCACGAGCCGCCTCCCATGTCCCTGGGCCAACCGCGGTGAGCGTGTCGTACGCCCACATCCCGGTACGGGCTGAGCCCGCTGCAGCCTCAAACGGCTCGATGCCGGAGAGAAAGCCTTGCGTCGGAAAGATGTAGCCCACCACCTGTGGTTGGCCAGGGTCAACCGGGTAGCCCTCCTCGAGCCAACGGCGATGCCCGGAGCGGAGAAACCCAATCAGCCCCTCGTCGTGGATCGCCAGCAGCGTCGCGTCGTCGTGCTCGTGGGCTTGAACGATGTGCGCCCCGGCTTGCTCGAGGACCTTACGGATGCTGGTCGCGCGGGCAGGAAGCTCGTCTCCCTCTATTGTGACGCCCACCCAAGGGCCACACACGCCGGTGTGGCGAAGGCATGTATCGCTCCAAACGACGGGGATCGCGAGCGCCATTCGCCGAGCCTACAACCTGTTCGTTGTAGGCTCGCGGCGATGACCCAACTCCCTCCCCGAACTCCGGGACCTCGAGCCTCGGGTATCCGCATCGGCTACCTCGAGCCTGGCCCGCTCAACGCGATCACCGACGTGCCGGGCGTGCTTGTCGGGCACGTCACCGTCTGGCGCGACGAGCCCGACGCCCCCGCAGGTCGAGGCGTGGCGAGGACAGGCG